>NZ_JAFQSO010000018.1 GCF_017409525.1 Methanobrevibacter sp.
ATCATTTTCATAATTATAATGAGTATTGCGGTCATAGCATGGGGGTTATACCTGGTCTCGTTTCGATCCCAGTAGTGAAGTCCTTTTGTGTTTTGTTTGTGTACTATGGTTTTCTATGGGAATTTCATTTCGCTGCAAGCTTTCTCTATTACAATTATTTAATTACTTCTTTTCTTGTTTTTTGATTATCTTTACTTAACTTAATACCGATATTGCACAATTTTAGGTGATTTTTTGAATATCCAAATATTAGATACTACTTTGCGCGATGGGGAACAAACTCCTGGTGTTTCTTTAACTACTAGTGAAAAATTTAGAATTGCTACTAAATTAGATGAAATTGGAGTAGATTTTATAGAAGCAGGTTCTGCTATTACTTCCGAAGGTGAAAGAGAGTCTATTAAAGAGATTACTAGTCAAGGTTTCAATGCTGAAATTTTAAGTTTTTCAAGACCGTTGAAGGGGGATATCGATTATTGTATTGATTGTAATGTAGATGCTATTAATTTAGTTGTACCAACTTCTGATTTACATATTGCTGAGAAATTAAAAGTCACTAGAGAGGAGCTTTTGGACTTATCTAATGATGCTCTAGACTACTGTAAGGACCATGATTTGAAAGTTGAATTATCTGCCGAGGACGCTTCAAGAAGTGATATTGATTTTTTAAAGTTAGTTTATGATAATGCTATAGATCATGGTGTAGATAGGATATGCGTATGTGATACTGTTGGTATTTTGACACCTGATTTGTCTTTTGAGTTATTTAATAAATTAAGTGGTATTGAAGTTCCAATAGCTTGCCATTGTCACAATGATTTTGGACTTGCTGTTGCAAATACACTATCTGCACTTAAAGGCGGCGCAACAGAAATTCACACCACCATTAACGGCATTGGTGAGAGAGCGGGCAATACATCATTTGAGGAATGTGTTGCTAGCATTGACAGATTGTTCCCTCAGTTTTCAACTAATATCAAAATCAATGAAATTTATGACATGTCTAAGTTGGTTGCCAGATTAACTGGGGTATATATTCAGCCAAACAAGGCAATAGTCGGGGAAAATGCTTTTGCTCATGAATCTGGAATTCATTCAGATGGAATTATTAAAAATTCTGCCACTTATGAACCTATGACTCCTGAACTTGTTGGAAGAAAACGTAAATTTATCATTGGAAAACATATGGGGACTCATGGTTTAAATAATAGATTAAAAGAGTTGGGTTTGAATGTTGACGATAATCAATTAAAACAAATCTGCGACAATATTAAAGTTTTAGCGGATAAAGGGAAAACTGTCACTGATGTTGATTTGCAGGTTATTGCCGATAATGTTTTAGAAATAAATCATGAGGACAGGATTAAGCTTGATGAGGTTACAATAGTGTCCGGCAATAAAGTGATGCCTACAGCATCTGTTAAGATAACTGTTGATGATGAACAGATTCTTAATGCTGGCGTCGGATTAGGTCCTGTTGATGCAGCAATCAATGCAATTAAATCTTTAGATATTTTTAAAGATATAGATCTGATTGAATATCACGTTGATTCTATCACTGGAGGTACTGATGCATTCATTGATGTAATTATTAAGCTCCAAAAGGCAGATAAGGTCGTATCTGCTCGCGGTACTGAAGCTGATATTATCAATGCTAGTGTTAAAGCATATATTGCGGGTGTCAATAGGTTACTTAGGGATTAGTGTTATCATGGAGATAGATAATTTAAAAATCTTGGGTTTTAATGCAACTGTTAGTTCAGTTGGTGAAACTTTAAGCCAGATTGATAATATTAAAGAGGATGGGGAAATCATCCAACTTCTAAATGCTGATGCAATAGCCGGCAAGAGTCATGTTGTCCATGGTGTTAATCAGGCATTTCTTGCTTTTGGGCGTGGTGAAAACCTAGCAAAGGATATCAGTGTTGAGATAGTACTTAGATGTTCCGCTCAAAGGCAAATTTCAAAGGCATTTGATATTTTAGGCCTTAAGGAAGGTAATATGAACCTTTGTGCTGTTTTAATTAATTGCAACGACTACACCTCCGAGTTGTCTTCAATATTTACTTTAGATGATAGTGTTTTAATTAGTGATGATGAAAAATTGATGGAAATCTATAAAATAAGTGACATTGAAGCTGAAAACATGTCTTTGGAGGATATCATAATCGACAGAATTACAAGACTCACTGTAGATTATTAATTTTTAACTCTTCTATTATCTTATCCAAATATTCTTTTTTGAGGCAACCATAATCAAGATTTTTTATTTCAACAGAAATTGCCTTCTGTTTTACGCGATTATAATTGGGGCATGTGGTTATGAATCCGCTTTTGTCGATTGGCAGTGCCTTTTTTAACTTCCATGAAATTTCTTTTGCATTGGCATGTGGAATAATTATATTCACTCCTCTTTTTTTACCATGGATGGTGTTGGTGATGTGTTTTCTTAGATGCTCTGTTGCATTTAATGTAACTTCAAGATTTTTTTCAACATTATCAAGCTCACTACATATACCACTACATACAATTTCATTAGTTTTGCTTAATTTTTGAGGCATAGGATTGTCATTAAAAATCTCTTCAATATTTGTGCTGATAAATCCTCCACTTCCAACATTAATCATTTTTGGCGAACCAGTTGATGCAAGAATGATGTCTGAGTATTTGCCGTTTCCAAGTTCATGTTTTTTATCTCCAATTCCGGCAGATGCATCTTCAATGGATATGATGCCATTGTTCTTACAATATTTTGAAATGTTTTTTGTGTCTTGCTCACCACTGTATCCTGCAAAGCTTGTAAATATCAATGCGGAGTTTTCATTTATTTCAAGATCATCTAAATCTTTCGGATTTATTATTCCCAAATCGGTTTTAAGTGTTATGATGTTTTTATTTAGAAATTTGGCAATTTGCTTGAAACCATGCCATCCCCCTTGATCCGGTACTATGATATCGCCTTCAATTGCAGACAGCGCAACAAAAATGCTGTTATTGCCGCTGGAAGTTATTTTCACGAATTCATGTGATGTTAAATTTTTGATTTTGTCATGGCATTTGCTTTCAAAATCATCTTCAATATTTCCCAGTGCAACTTCAGACATTATTTTTCGAGTTTCTTTTGAAGGGGTTTTAAATTTAAACATATTATTCACTTTTAAAGTACATGTCGAGTGTAGTTTGTTTTGTGTGAAGCATTTCATTTAGCAGGGTGCCCTGTTTTACATATCTGTTTATAGGTATTTTTAATTTTTCTCCGGAATACTTTAAACAGTCTTCCAAGGTTTCAAATTCCAAGTAAGGTCTCATCATAGCTTCTTTAATATTTTCCCTTACATTAAAAACGCCTAATGGGACATATCCGTCGTATGCTTCTCTTAATATAATCAAGCCAGATTGTTTTTTGATTTTTAAAAGGTAATCAAGAACTGCCATTTTTGCAGTATAATAGCATCCGCCAACTCTTGAGTATTCTTTTTTACCTCCATTGGTTTCATAATCTGAAAATATCAACTCTTCATTTTTCATTAATCTGATAAATGCTTCATACCATTCATATTGCCATTCAGTTGGTGTCAATATGATTATATAATAATTTTTAAGCGCTCCAAATTCGAATAGTCTATAGGTGTCCAGTCTTTCAAATTTTCTCACTTCTTTTAAAAATTCATCTGCCAATGTGGAATCGCATGCTGTGATGGACCAACGTGTTGGCACTAATTTTCTCTTGTTTTTTGTTCCAATGGCTCCAACTGAAAATGCTTTTTGCATGGCTGAGAATGGAACGTCCTTGTTGTGAAGGTTTAGGACAGCTTCTGTTGCCTTTAAATCAGTATCATAGAAAGTCTTTTCGAGCTGTTTGTCCCATCTCACAGCATCAATGTCAAATTTTTCAATGACGGCACTGGGGCCATGGGGCATGCTGTCTTCTGTAAGCAAAGATCCTGTCGGACGCTTTCCAAAGGTGGCTTCACTATCTATTGATTTTGATGCAAGGGATATGTCCTGGAGTTTTTCAACAAAAGGGTTTTCCAAATCATCAATTTTTATAAGCTGTTTTCCCCTTACAAGGTTCATTCTATAGTTGATGATTTCCTCTTGGGATTTATTTTGCCCAATCCATGATTCTGGAGAGTCCATGATATATGTGTCTCCCATTTGGGAACTCATCATGGGTCCTGCATAAACTTTTGGATAGGACCATCTTCCAATAAAAACTGATGGTGGAGTTGTTCCTTCCAGGTTTTTCCCAACTTTAACAGATTTCATTTGAATTTGTTCTGTTAATTTTGCAAGATATGCGTTTTTAGTTGTTTTCATGGTTTTAAAAAAAGTAAAAATAAATACTATTAATTAAAAATAGTATTTAACAGAATTCGATGGTTGCTGGTGGTTTGTCACTAATGGATAGTGCAACGTGAGTAACTTCAGAAATTTCGGAAGTAATCCTTTTGGAAATGGTTTGGACAACTTCCCAAGGAAGTTCCGCTACAGATGCGGTCATCGCATCAATGGAATTCACGATTCTAACTACAACCAAGTATCCAAAGTCTCTTTGGTCTCCTTTAACGCCTGTAACTTTTGTATCGGTCAGCACTGCAAAGTATTGCCATACTTCCTCGTCAATTCCTGCGGCTTCAACTTCATCGCAAACGATTTTGTTTGCTTTTCTGCAGATTTCAACATTTTCTCTTGTAAGTGCTCCAACAACACGCACTCCAAGGCCAGGTCCTGGGAAAGGTTGTCTGTATACTGTTGTTTTTGGAAGGCCCAATTCGTCACCGATTTCCCTTACTTCGTCTTTGTATAAATCGCGAATCGGTTCGCAGAGTTCCAATTCCATTCCGCTTGGAAGAGCCAAGTTGTGGTGTGATTTGATTTCACCTTTGGTTTCAATCCAGTCAGGTGCAATAGTTCCTTGAACTAAGAATTTAGCATCTGATTTTATTGCTTCTCTTTCGAACACGTCAATGAACACTTTTCCGATGATTTTTCTTTTTTCTTCAGGGTCGTCAACGCCTGCAAGCGCATCCATAAATTCATCAGAGGCGTCCACGAATTTGAAGTTCAATCTGTCTTTAAAGGTGTTGGTTACCTGTTCAACTTCACCTTCTCTTAAAAGGCCATGATCTACAAAAACAGCAGTTAAATTATCTCCAATAGCTTCTTGCACGAGCACTGAACATACGGAACTGTCTACTCCTCCAGATAATGCAATAATAGCTTTTTCATCACCGATTTGATCTTTGATTTTTTGAATTGCATCTTCAATAAATTCTTTTGGACCTAACATTTTATTCCTCGTCTTCTTCATAATCTTCAATAATTTGTTTAATCATAGCTTCAAGACCATTGTCATTTCCAGATTCAATAGCTTCTATGATGTCATCATATTTAACAAATTTTTCGAGTTTTACGGATTTTCCTCCTATTCCAGATATTCTAAATCCGTATTCTTCATCACCGATTGGTATGTTAACATATTTTCTTTTTAATCCAGCTTTGTTGTCTTGTGCTTTGGTTGCTAAATCTTCGGCATTATCAATCATTATTACACCTATTTTTGACAAATTTTATAAAAGTTTTCAAAAATTGTTGATCCTTTTGGAGTGTGATGTACTTCGGGATGGAATTGGATTCCATAAACATCTTTATCTTTATGTTTAAAGGATTCAACGTCACATAAGTTAGAACTAGCTAAGATTTCGAAATCTTCAGGGATTGTTTTCACTTCATCTTTATGGGAAGACCAAACATCCATTTCAGGTGCTAATCCTTCAAATAAGTTTTCATCGTTATTGATATTAATTTTCACTTGAGCATAACTTTCAGTATCTGAAGTGGTTACTTGTCCGCCATATGCCTTTGCAATTAGTTGGTGTCCAAGACAAATTCCTAAAATTGGCAGGTCAAAGTGCTTAATATACTCTTCACTATTGCCTGCACCTTCCAGTGAAGGTCCTCCACCCAATATCAATCCGACTGGATTTTCAGCTTCAATTTCTTCAATTGTCAAAGTGTTTGAAACTAATTTGGATGGTATTTTAAGATATTGTAAACTTCTTGCAATCCTATGATTATACTGTCCCTTATTATTTATAACTAATATTGTCATTTTATACTCCATGAAAATATAATGATATTATTTTTGGTTTTTTTATTTATTATAGTTATCTTATAATTGTTAAAAAAATAGTAAAGTTACTTGCAATTTCCTTAAGGTTTATATAGGATATGATATAAATGTGATGTACATGGAATTACAAGATTTAATATTTATTATAGTTGCTATTTTAATAGCCGTATTAGTATTGAAGGTATTCATGTGGTTATTGCCGGTTATTGTAGTTTTGATTATCGCATTTTTCATTTACATGTTCTTGAAAGAACGTTACGATTAATTTTCTTTTAAATCGAGGTATGCTGAAGTTGCGGCAACTGCACCTTCTCCGCATGCTACAACCCACTGCTTTAAACCAACACACACATCACCAATTGCATAAACATAGTCGATATTAGTTTTTTGATTTTTATCCGTGATTATATGGCCGGTTTCGTCCAGGTCGACTTCCAGTTGTTTTGCAAGTTCAGTATGTGGGATGTATCCGACGCTTATGAAAACGCCATTTGTAGGAACTTCTTTGACTTCACCTGTTTTTGTATCTTTAATGATCACGGACTCGACAAGCATTTCACCTTTGATTTCTTCAACTGTTGCGTTGAGAATTGTGCCAATGCCTTCTTTTTCAATCATGTCCTGCAGGTGTTTTTGGGCTCTGAATTCGTCCCTTCTGTGAACCACAGTCACATTCGCACCCAAGTTTTTAAGATAAATCGCTTCCTGAAGGGCGCTGTTTCCTCCGCCCACCATTATGACATCTCTTCCAGCAAAGAAAAATCCGTCGCAAGTTGCACAATAGCTGACTCCTTTGCCTTTGAAGTCCTCTTCGCCTTTCACGTTTAGATGTTGATGTGAGCTTCCGGTCGCCAAAATTATGCTTTTGGATTGGTATGTGTCTTTGGTGGTTTTAACTGTGAATCTGTATTCTTCGTGGGTTTTTGTTATTTCAGTTACCTCTTCCATTTCGTGCAGATCACAGTTTTTGATGGCTTGTGTTTTCATTTTTTCAATCAATTCCAAACCTGAAATGCTTTCAAAGCCAGGATAGTTTTCCATTTCCGGAACTTCACGTCCGATTCCCCCAGCCAGGTCTTTGTCAATTATTAAATTTTTTGTTCCTTGTCTTCCTGCATAAATTCCAGCAGTTAAACCGCCCGGGCCTGCTCCTATAATAATGATGTCATACTTTTCCATTTGCACTCCTCAAGAAATTCTGTAGTTAGAATTATTTATTGTCTAATTAAGATTTAAAATTATTGAATGAAATGTTAATAGATTCAATGGATGAATATGTCGATGTGTTTTGGGCAATGACTTTTAGATTGTTTGTATGGTGTTATCAAATTATTTTCATCATTCAAGTTAATCACTAAAATATCTATGTAAATATTATTAGTTTAAATCTTTTACTCATCTGAGCAAATGTAAAAAAAGTGAATATTAAGAGGGATTAACCTCTTAATCAAATGTTATTTTACTATAAATGTCATTCCGTTATGGGAGTGACTTTTTGTACTGCCGCATGCGGTACATTTGTATTTAACGGTAATTTTCATTGTTGTAGTGGACGGCAGATATGCATTTGAGGTAGGTTTATATTGGACCTTGTATTTTTTGGTCACTGACTTTTTGAAATAGACTGTATTTCCCACCTGTTTGATGTATGTGTCAATAGTGCCTGCATAAAACTTGGCCTTTCCATTTTTGTTTACTTTAACCGTATCAATGATTTTCACTTTACCGCTTGTAACAGGTTTTCCCGCTTTGGTTTTAACCACAACATAAAATGCCTTGTTGGAACCTCTGTAAACCACCTGGTCTTTGACGATTATTTTGGTCTCATCCCTTTTATTGATTTTTGCAGTTGAAACGGATTTGGCCGGGCTTTGATAGTTGGCTCCATTGAATGTTGCACTGTATTTGAAAGTTTTGACATTGTACAGTTTAATTGATACTTTGGCAACTCCATCTTTGACATTTGCAGTCAGTTTTTTACTGCCTATCTTGAATGTCACGGTACCTTCATTCACGTTTTTCCCTTCGCTTTGAACGGTTGCTTTTAAAACTGTTTCTGTACCTTTGTAACCGACCACTTTAGCGGCCTGAACGGTTACCGGCGCCTTTTGAATGACAATTGATTTTTTAACCGCAGCAGCACTTATATGGTCAAAATTTGAAGAAAATGTAACGGAGTGTGTTCCTGCACCCACAGGCGGTACGAATGAGATTTGACCTTGGGCATCAGTTATGGGATAATAGGTTTCGCCGTTGGAAAATGTGACTTTGGTCTGGATGTATTTGAGCGGCGCTTTGGTGTCCTTGTCTGTGAATTTGACAGTCATCACAGCTCCGGAATTATACTTTGAATTATAGTCGCTTGCGGTGATTGTCGCTGTTCCTTTAACCTTCAGAACAGCCCTGTCCAGAATATTGCCGTCATCATCATTATTCGCTGCAACCATAATATATGATCCAGGTGTGAGGAATTTTGCCGCAATTTTATAGTTGTGATTTCCGACGGTTTTGTCGCTGTAGCTTGAAATGAGGGCTGTTTTTTTAATCAGTTGCAGGTTCCCCTTTTCATCAATCTGGAAGAAGGCAAAATAGAAATTATATCCATTAACGCCCATTGTCTGGCAGGGGCTTAAATAATAGGTGATGGTTCCGCCGTTTGTTCCTGAAATTGTATAGCCATTGTCATTCAAATCAACGTTGTAAGACCTGAAAGGTGCGTCAATGGAGAGCACATCATCATCCTGAGGAATTGCCAGAACTTCCTCGTTTACGTCGTCTTCATCGGCAGCTATATCGTCATTACTCTTGATTATATTGCTTAAGTCATCAGAAATGCTTTCTATATCCCCAGCATCATCCGTCGCCACGACATCCGTAACGTTTTCCGCACTTGCTGATGAAATAGCGAAAATACTAATTATAAATAACATTAGTATATATACATATTTTTTGTTTAACATTTTTCATTTCCCCTAAATATTTTAAACATGAAAAATAATTTTTCGATGATTATAGTATAAATATTAAAGTATAAGTATTTTAAGAGTGTCCGCCAAAATTAAATTTTGGTAGAATTGTTTTTTGGGCATTTGAATGCATCTAATTCATAATCATATTCAAAGTGGTCTTTATGATATATTTCTGATATTTTTAAATTTTTCATGTTGGAGAATTGAAAAATCAGATTTTAAAAAAAGAGTTTTTTGGAAACTCCTATGAGTTTCCTTAAATTAATTTTTGAATTTCTTCACGAACGATTTTGTTAACCATGCCACCATCGGCTTTTCCTTTAAGCTGCTTCATGCACATTCCCATTAAAGGACCCATTGCACCCATTTGACGTTCTTTAACCATTCCCTCATTGTTCGCAACAATTTCGGCAATGATTTTAGCCACATCATCCTGGCTAAGCATGGTTAAGTTGTTTTTCTCGGCAATTTCGGCTATTTCAACATCTGGTGTTTTAATAGTTTCCACTGCAAGTTTTCTTACGCTATCCTTTGCTATTTTGCCCTCTGCTAAAAGAGTAAAGATGCCTTTAAAGCGGTCTAATGTTAAAACATTAACGTCATGACCTTCCCTTTTGATTTCTCTTAGGTCGTATGCAAGAAGTGAAGCAACCGGTGTGGCATCCACGTCAACTTCTTTCAATATGTCTTCGAACATGTCGGCTTCTTGCCTTTTGACAAGTTGTGTTGCCAAATCCTCACTTAATTTGTACTCTTCGATGATTCTGGCCTGTTTTACATCAGGCAATTCAGGCAAATTGTTTGCAATAGGTTTGACTCTGTCGGATGTGATTTTAAATAGAGGAATATCGGTTTCAAGATACATCCTGTTTGCAGTTGGAAGAGGTCTCATGTATTCGGTGTTCCCATCATCCAGAGCTTTTCTTGTCTCTTCCACAACACCTTCCAAACCTAGGTTAGCTCTTCTTTTGACTTCCTCTAAGGCTGAAATGGCTATGTCCTCATCATGAGCTACAATAATGAATGCATCATCTTCTCCAATGTTTAGGAAATCGTTTACCTTATCCACTTCTTCTTTGGTTATTCCATAAGCTGGAAGTTCATCTGAGTGGAAAATTCCGGAAACGCCACGTTTTTTAGCATAGCTTGCTATTTCAGTACCGAATCTTCTACCTGGCTGTACTTCAAGACCAATTAAACCGTTGAAACCTTTCAAGACTACAGCCTTAATTGTTTCAGCAGATTTCAAAATTTTGGATTGGGTATCTTCGAATAATTCATCCAAGGTGTGGATCTCTTCTAAAACTTCTGCGTTTCTTTTTTCAAGTTCTTCTTTGATGTCAATCAAAACAAGTTGCCTTTGAACTTCACGCTCCACAATCTCGCTCATCAAATCCAAGTCCTGAACACCTTTTATTTCTACACGTGCGCCCTTTGCAATGGAAATGTTCAAGTCTTGTCTGATTGTTCCAAGACCTCTTTTTACATTAGTACTTCTTAAAATTTGACCGAGCATGTATGCAACTTCACGGACCTGTTTTGGGTCATGCATTGAAGGGTCTGTTGTAATTTCTGCAAGTGGAATTCCCAATCTGTCCAATCTGAATTCGGTAAATCCATCTTGGGTTTCAATTCTTCTTGCGGCATCCTCTTCAAGACCCAAACTTTCAATAATGACTCTTCCATATGGAGTATCTAGGTAACCGTCAGTTGCAACCATACCTGTTCTTTGAAATCCTCCAGTGTTACTTCCATCAATAACCTGTTTTCTCATTGTATGGAATTCATCAACAATGTGCATGTTCATCAAGCAGGCTATTGTAATGCAGATATCTAGAGCTTCTTCGTTTAAGCTGTGTGGTGGTTCATCATCGTTTTCAACAAGACAGGTGTGTTTTTCAAAGTTTTCATATTTGAAATTAAGTCCTCTTAAGGATTCCTGCAATGCGGCTCTGTCGATTTCCCCAAGCTCAGATTGGGTTGGTCTTAGTTTTCTTTGAACTAATTCAGTATAATCATCATCAACAAGTTCTGTTTTACATGGGCAGAATAATTTGTGCTCACTATTTAATTGTTGGTGAATTTCAAGGCCCATCTTTAATCCTAATTCATTGTAATCCATATTAGCACCACCTTAGTTTAAGAAATCCTTAATTGAGGATTTTTCTCCAAATTCACCTGCAATATTCTTTTGCATAATTTCATTCACTTCTTCGCGTTCATCGCTTTGACCCAATGCCCAGCATAGTTTGACATATGCAGTTTCAGGAGTCATGTCAAGACCGGAAATCACTCCAGCATCAATAATGTTACGTCCGGTTGAGTAAACATTCATATTAACTCTTCCATAAAGGCACTGTGATGTCATAACGACTGGAATATTTTCATCTCTTGCTCTTTTAAATGAGTCGATAAGGTCATTTGGAACATGTCCAAGTCCAGTTCCTTCAATGACAAGGCCTTTATAACCTTTGTCAATGTGATATTCAATGTAATCATTAGATATTCCTGGGAAGCTTTTTATAAATCCTACTTTTTCCTCAATATCAGTATTCAATTCGAGTTCTTGAGATCCACGTTTGGTGTATGCATAATTCGGATTAACAGTAACTCTTTTGTTTTGGATTTTAGCTATCGGTTGGGCATTTATACTCCTGAAAGTATCTCTTCTTGATGTGTGCATTTTTCTTACTTTAGTTCCCTTGTGCAGGTAGGTGTACTCATCATTTAAGCTTCCATGCATACAAACACAGACTTCTGCGATATCTGATTTGGATGCAACCACTGAATCGATTAAGTTGATGTTGGCATCACTTGAAGGTCTGTCAGAACTTCTCTGCGCTCCAGTGATGATGATTGGCACTGGTGTTTTTAACATGAAACTTAATGCAGCGGATGTGTAATGCATTGTATCGGTACCATGGGCTATTACAACTCCATCAGCACCATTTGAAATGTCATTGGCTATTTCTTCTGCCGCTTTGACCCAGTATTCTGGTTTCATATCTTCACTTAGGATATTATATAATGCTTTCACGTTGTAGTTTGCATAATCTAATAATTCCGGATTGGCTTTTACAAGATCTGATGCTGTAAAGGCAGGATGCACAGCTCCAGTTCTATAATCGATAACTGATGATACTGTACCTCCAGTTGACACGATAGAGATATTCTGTTTTGATGGGTCATTTGGGATTTCAGTTTCGCCAAATCCAATTTTTGGTTTTTCTCCTTTTTCAACTAGCTCAGCAGTGGTATTTTCAATAGCCACTCCTATATTGTAACCGCTAGATAATTTTAAAACCAAGTATCCATCATCCGCATCTTCTGGCCGGTCAAGTAAAATACCAGTATAAGAGATGTCTTCCTTGTTGATTTTAATTGTGTCTCCTACACCTAAATTGTAATTTTCTATATATTTTTTAGCATTTTCTTTATAGGTCATCAAATCACACTATGAATTGTTTTTCAACCATTCTGCTCCAGCTTCTAAAACTTCAATGTTCACATCAATAACTTTTGGTTTGGATGCAAACATTTCACGAATAGCATTTTCATAAGATTCACGCTTTAAAACATTGCCCAATTCAGTCAATGCACCTAAGAGTGCAGTATTTGCAGTTCTTGCATTTCCATGTTCTTCTGCAATATCTACACAAGGCATTGCAATGACTCTAACATCCCTGTCGGTTTCGAATTCTCCGATTTTTGCATCGTAGAGAATTACTCCACCTTCTTTCACATCCTGTGAGAATTGTTCTAGGGATGGCTTGTTTAAAGCTATAAGAATGTCAATATCATCAACTACAGGGGTTCCTATTGTTTCATTTGAAATCACTACTGAACAGTTTGATTTTCCCCCTCTCTGTTCTGGTCCGTAACTAGGATACCATGAAACGTGCTTTCCTTCAGCACAGGCAGCCTGAGCTATTGTAAGTCCAGCACTTAAAACTCCCTGGCCTCCGAATCCTGAAACTTTAATGCTCACCGGTTCCATTTCATCATCGACATAACCTAATCCTTCATCTCTGTTTACATTAAAGATTTTATCCAAGGATTCTGTTGAAAAATCACTGGCAGGTCTTATTACTGGTTCCTTGGTGTATAATTCATTTCTGAAATTTTTAACAGGGAATTCTTTTTCCATTTTCTCTTCAATGAACTTTTGTGCACTAACCACATCCTGTTTTAAGTTAGTGGGACATGGTGATAGGACTTCAACAAATGAATATCCTTTTCCTTCTTTTTGGACAGTTAAGGCTTGTTTGATAGCAAATTTAGCGAGTCTGATTTTTAGGGGATTAGCAAGGGAAACCCTTTCAATGAATACAGGTGCTTTTAAAGTGTTGATTAACTCGCACATGTGGGTAGGGTGTCCTGTATAATCAGGATCTCTGCCGGTTTGGCAGGTAACGGTTTTCTCTCCAATCAATGTTGTTGGAGCCATCTGACCGCCGGTCATTCCATAAACTGTGTTGTTTACGAAAAATACTGCAATCTTTTCCCCTCTGTTTGCAGCTTGCAGGGTTTCATTCAAACCGATTGAAGCTAAATCTCCATCTCCTTGATAGCTCATTACTATTGCATTATCTTGAGCTCTTGAAATACCTGTAGCTACTGCAGGGGCTCTTCCGTGTGCTGTTTGGAAGTTTCCGCAGTTAAAGTAGAAATATGCGTATACTGAACATCCTACAGGGGAAATCATCACGCATCTCTCTTGGATTCCAAGTTCATCCATACATTCAGCAATTAATTTATGTAAAATTCCATGTCCACAACCAGCACAGTAGTGAGTAGATTGAATATTGGTTCCTTTTCTAGGATACTCTTCTAAAAGGGATTGTGGATTTCTACGTATTTTTAATTCATAATCTTTATCAATGTTTTCACTCATTTTTCCACATCCTTAATCAATAATATTTGGACTAGCTTTTTCCTCACTTCTTTTGGATAAGTCTATGTCCTCATCTTCAAAGCCAGCTATTTCATAGATTTTAGCAAGAATCTGTTTTAATTCAATTAAGTTTCCACCCATTCTGTTAACAAGGTGGGTGTCTTCTTTTCTTAAAGCTGCAAATTGCACATCAGCCAACAGTTGTCCATTACTCATCTCAACAGATATGAAACTGACGCCTTTATCTGCAAGCTCTTTTACTTTATCAACTGGGAAAGGTGACAATGTAATTGGTCTTAAAAGTCCAACTTTTATGCCTTTTTCACGACTTTTGTCAACTGCTGATCTTGCGATTCTGCTGCTGATACCGTATGATACTAAAACAATATCTGCATCTTCAACTTGGTATTCTTCATAAATAACTTCTTCAGCATCGATTTTAGTATATTTTTCCTGAAGTTTATAGTTAAAATCTTCCAATTCATTAAAGTCATTATAAATTGAAGTGATGAGGTTTTCCATAGTTTCCTTATTTCCTTTTACTGCCCAAGGCTTATCGTTTTTAGGTTCGATTGCCTTTTCAGGGAACACTAATGGTTCTGCCATCTGGCCTAAAGTTCCATCAGCTAGGACAACTACTGGGTTTCTCCATTTGTCTGCAAGGTCAAACGCTTTCATGGTCAAATCACACATTTCCTGCACGCTGTTAGGAGCGAGGACTATGTTTTTATAATTACCATGGCCTCCGCCTTTGACAACTTGATTGTAATCTCCTTGTTCAGGTCCGATATTTCCAAGTCCTGGACCTGCCCTCATGATATCCACAATAACTGCAGGCAATTCAGCACCTGCAAGGAAAGTGAATCCCTCTTGCATTAAGCTAATTCCAGGTCCTGAAGAGGAAGTCATGACTCTGTGTCCAGCACCTGAAGCACCATAAACCATGTTGATGGATGCCTCTTCACTTTCTGCCTGTACAAAGTTTCTTCCAACCATCGGGAAATATTTTGAAGCTTCGTGCAAAATTTCACTTGCTGGAGTAATTGGGTATCCAAAGAAACAATCGCAGCCAGCATACATTGCACCAATGACAACTGCAGTATTTCCTTTAACCATTTGATTACTCATTTAGTTTCCCCCTTTATTAGCTGCTTTTGCTTTAATCATTTTAGCAACTGAATCGTTTATAATCTTTTTATATTGATGTACTTCTAGTGCTAACGGTTCCGGGCATGTAAAGTAGCAGTCTTTACATCCAGTGCAACCGTTGCCACTATAATATGCAAATTGATATCCTGCGTCGTT
This sequence comes from Methanobrevibacter sp., assembly GCF_017409525.1. Classification (NCBI taxonomy): domain Archaea; kingdom Methanobacteriati; phylum Methanobacteriota; class Methanobacteria; order Methanobacteriales; family Methanobacteriaceae; genus Methanobrevibacter; species Methanobrevibacter sp. The sequence continues at coordinate 15,305 of NZ_JAFQSO010000018.1, forward strand.
CATGTCTTCTGAAAGTAATATTGCATTTTGAGGACATCCAGTTATGCATCGCATACATCCTTTGCAAATTTCTTTATTAATAACTGGATAAGATATCTCTTCTGTCATTTATATCATCTAATTAATTTTTTTCTGATCTCTTTCTCTTATTTCAACTCTCCTTGTTTTACCGCTGATGGTTTCTGGAAGTTCATCCACATATTCAACCATTCGTGGGTATTTGTAAGGAGCTGTAACTCTTTTAACATGATTCTGAATGTCTTTAGTTAATGAATCTGACGGTTCAAAGTCAGGTTGCAAAACAATGCTTGCTTTTACAATTTGACCTCTAACTTCATCAGGATAAGCGGTAATTGCGCAGTGACGTACTGCTTCGTGGGATAGCACGGCACTTTCCACTTCATAAGGTCCAATACGATAACCTGAAGATTTAATTATGTCATCGTTTCTTCCAACAAAGTGAACGTATCCTTCTTCATCCATCCATGCAGTATCTCCGCAATGATAATAGCCATCATGCCATTGTGCAGCCTGTTTTACAGGATCTTTATAATATTCTTTAAATAAACCTGGAGGAACTCCTTCAGATACGTCAAAACAGAGTTCTCCTTCATCACCAAATTCCACGGGATTATCCTCTTCATCTAATAATTTAAGTTTGTAAAGAGGGGAAGGTTTACCAATTGACCCTACTTTAGCGTCTAACCAGATGAATGTTCCGATGGATAATGTGGTTTCTGTTTGCCCGAACCCTTCCTTGATTCTCAAACCGGCAATATCATAGAATCTTTCGGATACTTCTGGAGGAAGTGGTTCGCCTGCTGTTGCAACATATTTTAGATTTGAAAAGTCATAACCTTCGATTTTCTCTTTAATCAGGAATCTATAGACTGTTGGAGGAGCACAGAAAGTGTCTACCTTGTGCTCTATGATTTTTTCAAGTAATCTTATTCCATTAAACCTTACGTAATCATAAATGAATATTGCAGTTCCAGCAATCCATTGGCCGTAAATATTTCCCCATACGGCTTTTCCCCATCCGGTATCTGATGCAGTGTGGTGAACTCCATCCTCTACAACATTTTGCCAGTATTTTGCAGTAGGGATATGGCCTAATGCATAAGTATGCCTGTGTGCAACCATTTTAGGAAGTCCACTGGTTCCTGAAGTAAAGTAAATTAAGAATACTTCATCAGCCATTGGATTATCATCCCCAGTAGGCCTTTCATACACTGGGCTTTCTTCTTCAATAGCTTTATTGAAGTTAATCCAACCATCTCTATCAGTTTCAATCACAAGCTTTTGCAACTCCCAATCAAGCTCTTTTTCAGCTTCTTCATAATCAGGCAATAAAGAATCTTCTTCTACTGTAATAATTGCTTTTACTTCTGCTTGTTTTATTCTAAAATCAATATCATGAAGTTTTAACATATGTGTAGCAGGAATGGCTATTGCACCAAGTTTGTGCAGTGCAACCATGCAAAACCACCATTCGTATCTATTTTTTAATGTAAGCATTACCTTGTCGCCTTTTTGGATGCCTATCTTTTTAAGTAAATTGACAGTTTTATTGGAATATTCTTTCATGTCTTTAAATGTGAAAGTGTGTTCTTCATCATCGTTTGTCCATATCAATGCGATTTTATCAGGGTCTATTTCTGCATATTTGTCTACTACATCAAATCCAAAGTTAAAATCATCATCAAATTTAAGCTTAAAGTTATTGAAAAAATCTTCATAAGAGTCAAAGTCAACTCTCTCTACAAAATCTCCTATCACTGATGTCATTTAATTAACTCCTGTAAATATTATATGATTACTGCTAAGAATTTAGCGGGTTTATCGTTAAGTGCTACCATTGCATGTCTATGTGCTGAATCAAAGAAGATGCAATCTCCTTCATTTAATATGATTTCGTTATTGTGTATGTATATTTTTAATGAACCTTCAAGAACATAGTTAAATTCCTGTCCTGGGTGTGAATTGAGTGAAGGTGTTGGATTCTTTTTGGGATCCACAACAACAAGGAATGTTTCAGCTTTTTTATGAATGAATTTTGAACATAGGTTTTCGTGAGTGTACTCCTTACTTCTATCAACTGATATTCCCTTGTTTGCACGAGTGACATCAAAGATGCTCATTCTGCTTTCTTCACCGGTTAATAATAATCCTAAATCAACTTTAAAAATATGTGCTAGTTCGTATAAGAAGCTTGCAGGAATGTCTACTTCTCCGTTTTCGTATTGGATGTATGTTTCTTCTGTAATGTTTAATTCAGATGCAATTTCATTAATTGTAAAATCTGAAAGTTCTCTTAATTCTCTAATTCTGTTTCCAATTTCTTTGTTGTATTCATTCAAAATAAACACCTTATATTTTCAATCGATTTATAATATTATAATATATATTTATAACATATTCTAATTTTGATTTTAGAATTATATAAACCTTATTAAAAATCGTGATAATTCGTTATAAATTTCATAAAAAATTATTTTTTAAATTGTCATTTTTCGTACATCTATAAGAAAGCTTTAAATATTCCAAACTATAATTTTAATTATAAATATTTGAGGAGATTATAAAAATGCCATCTAATGAAATTGGTACTAACGTAGTTTTTAAAAAACAATTGGGTTTGAATTATGAAATTGACCAGAAATACGTTGGTTTAAAAATGAAGGAGAACAATATTTTATCTTTTAATTTCAGAGTGCCTGGTGCTTTAATAAACGAGATTGAAGCTTATTTTAAAAGATTCAAATTAGGCGAACCAATCATGGTTGACATTGGTGGAACTGGTGATATTCGTTGTGATTTTAAAGGTATATCTCCTGTTTTGAAAAATAAAAATGAATTGGATCAGTATTTCATATCTGCAACTTTACAAGAGGACAAACAATACGATCCTTTGGAAGAAGAAAAATGTGAAACCTGCAGTGGATGCGGATTCCACTAACTTTTTTTAATTTTTATTGTGTCTTGTTTTTAATTTTGCCTGTTTCATCAACAATGTATTTGATTAATAAGACTGTTGCGATTATTGTTATTGCCGTAGCGGGAATTATCCATGGAATTTGCCCTATAATTACATCAATACTTGTCAGTTCAAGAAGTGTGGCAACTACATTGTTTATAAAATGAACACTCATCGGGATGAGGATATTGTCCGTTTTCAGGTATAGTATGCACATACATATTCCAAATAAAAATGCACTTGTAATTCCACCGAAATCATGGCCAATTCCAAATAAAAATGATGAAAGCAGCATTGCAGGAATGATGCCTATTCTAATTTTCAATCTATTGAACAACACTCCTCTAAATACTAATTCTTCCATTACCGGCGCATATATGATTGATGCAATTGCGCTTAAAATGAATGCTCCTGCGGAAATGTCAACAGAATCAATGTCAAATCCACTAATCCAAGTCGGATCATAAAATCCATAAAGCAAATCAAGTCCAGACACTAAACATGTAAATAAAAATGCGAATATTATATTTATAGCGAATACGTATAGGACTTCACGCATAGTATTTGGCATTAACAACTTTTCGAAATTTTTGCTGAGACCTGTTGTGTTTCTCAGTTCAAACACGAAAAACAAGAAAACGAATGACAATAGTATAATGAAATACACATCGTCATTTTCGAATAGGAATGGGAAAATCATAGACAATATGGTTGTAATTGCAAAGCAAGCTATTATCGCTATTGCAAGTTCACGTAATCTTATTGTTCTCAGGCGGACATTAAAGTCCCGTATTCTTTTATCCATTTTATCTCTCCCACCATATTTTATTTTGGTAATACTAATTGCGATAAGTTATTGTGAATAAAGATAGCACTGTCCTTAAATAACTTTTTTACAATATGTAATCTTATAAATCAAAATTTCCTTGTTATTATAATATTTTTATTCTTTATAAACCAACAATAATTAATTTAAATTATGTTTAGCTATTAATATTTATTATTAAGTAACAACATTTATATATTTTTATATAATATAATTATTATTTAAAGAGGAGTCTAATAATATGTTTGATTTGGTGTATAATACCATATTTTTTGCTTCTTATGGTAATTTCTATGGGCTTAGTAATATAACACTCAGTTTATTTGATGTTCTATTAGCTTATATTGTGACTATTATTGTTTCTATTTTAGTTGCATTACTTTTAAGGATGCCATTATTACCTAGCAAACCATATCGGTATTCTTTTGATGTGAGTGCAATGTATCCGACTCCGATAATAGCTGTTGGTGTTTTTTCAATATTTCTTGTTTTAAATTACACTTTTATGTATAATGGAATTGTATTGGCTATTGTTATTGGTATTTTATCTGCATTGTTTGTGAAATATTTATTTGATTTTGTGTTTCCAAAGCCTCTAGATGAAGGTAAGGGGGAGGATATTAAATGAATGAAGTAATTGGTATCATAATTGCTGCAATTCTTTGTTGGTTGAATTTTGTTATTGTTGATACATATTTCGGACTTCCCGAGCAACCTGGTGTTAGAGGAGCTAGGATTATTGGTGAAAATGTCGAAAAGAGAGGGGGAGATATTGCTGGCGGATTTTTCCAAGGAAACATTGTTTGTTCTCCGGACGCATCTGCTGGTACATTAATAGCTTCTATTGGATATTTGCTTTTAGGGATTCCTGGTGGAATTATAGCAGCATTTTTAGTATTTATGGGAAATAGATTGTGTGCTGATCCAGGTTATGCGGGAACTGTTGGAAGCCTAACTGCCACTATAATTATTTTTATTTGTTCATTTGTTGGATTTACTCCTGAAATGTTTATTGTAGGGATGGTTATAGCAATATTGACTGTACAGGGCATCGACCATAAAAGAGCTTCAATTGTTTTAGGCAAAATTGCAGAAAAATTCAATAGGCATGCTTGAGAGTGATAATATGTATGTTGAAATAATCGGAGTTATAGTCATCTTTGTTGCATTAAGAGCTTTAATAACTCGAAATAAGGCTGAAAGATTATTGTATTTAAATGTTATTGGATTTGGAGTTTCAGCCATTATAGCTTTAGTAATTAATACTCCATTTGCTCTTGTTGTTGCAGCAGCATTCTTTATCTGTTCTACAATTAGTGCAAATGCAATTGCATACACATTAGACCGACTAGATGATGAGATACTATTGGAGTGAGGTATTATAAATGGAATTTGTATCTATAGTTGCAATAGCTTTAATGGTAATTGGTGCATTTGGTATTATATTTCTCAAAAAACCTTTAGATAAGGTTATAATGTTTTCAATACTTGATGCTGGATTCGTTTTAGTCGTTGTTTTATTTAAATATTTGGATGTGGCCATGTTTACAGCTTTAGCAGGCCCACTATCCACATTAGTATTCATTCTATCAATTGTGAAAGTTAATGAAATTAGAAAAAAGAAGCTAGAAAGTGGTGAAATCAATGGTTAGCGTCACGTTATTCTTTTACTTTGGAATATTTCTAGCTATTGTTGGAAGTATAGCTACTGCATGGGGTCCTGGAGTAAATGACCCTATTGTCAGAACATTTAATACTGAAGTAGCATCAATTGGGGTCTGTTTGGTATTGTTATGTTATAATCATGTTTTGGCTTTATTGACTTTACTTGCAACCACTGTAATCATTACTTTAATCTTATTTAGAGCAATTATTCGTTTAGAAGAAATGGGGGCAGATGTATGAGGATTGGTGTTTTATGGAATAAATTGGCCAACCCTAAAAATGTGCCTCGTCTGTTTGCGTTTTGTTTAGGTGTAATATTAATTATAGGTTTTATAGTGCCTATGTCCTTGAATCCAGATCAATTATATGTTAGGCCAGCACCTCAAGAGCAAATTGATGAAGGTTTATCCATAGCTCCTTATGATAGGGGTGGAGAAGTTTTATCCGAACCCGGAAATATTAATCCTCAATATCCTGATAATGCTGAGAGTTTAGGCATGATTACGGGATATATGTCTCCAATCGCGCAATGGGTGTCTTCTATTTCACCTTACTTTGGCACATCAATTTACTCATCTCCCGGCGGACTTATAGATGAGATTTTATATTATACTAGAGGTTTCGATACAATTCTCGAATCCAGCATATTGATGATGGCATTCATTATCGCTTCATGGTTGTCCATCAATTATACAATGAATCGTAAAAATGATGAAAATGAGATAAAAGACGATGTTAAAAAAGCTATTTCTGATTCAACAAAAGTAGCTAGGGAAGTTAAAGCAAATGATGCTAAAGCAAGGTCAAAACAATTGAGGAGGGATAACTGATGGTTGTGATACCTCCTGGTGTTCCTGAGGCATTTATTTCAATGTATTTGCCTGCAATTTATGCAGGTTTAATTGTCGGATTTATTGCAACTATGGCAATAGCAATGAAGAGAGAAGAAATCCATATTCTCATCTTAACTGATTTGGTTGGACTTGCCATGATATTTGTTGTATCTGCCGTCGGAACAGATTTGGCTGAAGCATTGATTTTGCCTGGTTTGGTTGTTGAGCTTGCAGAAACGTTAGCCATTTCTGAAATTTTGATTACAAGAGAAATGCGCATTATTGAACAGGATCCAAGAAGAAATCTTTCGGAATCTTCTTCATTATTCCCTCAACCATTTGCATTGGATATGGAAATCTTAACTACTGCTCCAAATTTCATTGCATTGGTGCTAATAGGATATGGTATATTCTTAACCGGATTCACTGGTGGTGCAATAGCCGGTGGGGGAATCGTATTATATGCCTTATCTAAAAAGGCGAGAGGGCTTCCGGTATTTATGTTGGATGGCATTGCTGGAGTTTCCGGAATAGCATGGTGTTTATGGATTATAGGTTTCTTGCTGTTCTTTGTAACACCTCAATATTGGTTATTAAGTTTATTCTTGGCTGCATGTGGATTATTATTAAAAGTAGCTTCAAAAGTAGGTTTGATTGGACTACTTATGAGAGAGGACATTGATAAGGAGTAGGTGATGAGTATGGATTTTGTTACACTTGGAGGAAATTTATTTGGAACAATTCCACTTGGAGACATTGTTTTATACATTACACCATTTAACTTGTTCCTTTTTGCAGTGTTACTTGGATTTACTTTGTTGATTGGATTAAGTAAACCTGAAACACAGATTGAGGCTACATTACATAAATTAGGAAATACTGAAGTTACTGTTGGTCAAAAAGAGTTAAAACAACGAAGATTTTTATCAGTAATCTGCGGTATCGCATCTGCAGGGGCCATGATTACTGGGGACTTATTTAACTTTACCTTGTTTATGGCTTTAGTAGGTATTTTAAATATTGGAATTGTATCTGCTGTTAGGCAAACTACTGTGCTGGACTCCGCATTCAATTATGGTTTGATTGCTATGATGTGCAGTTTGCCCCTATTTGGTGGAGCAGCCATAATTCTTGCATCTACTGGAACCTTAAGCTTAGCTGTTTTATCTCAAATGTCTGCAAGTCCGATGGTAGTCTTTGGTGCTGTATTGATGTTGATTGGAATTTTAGGTGAAAGTGGAGTGGCACCATTTTTCGCAAGCAAGGCCGAAATGTTTAGGACTGCCGGATCTCCATATATTGTAATTATTCATTTAAGTTCCCTGTTTATTATTGTAAGAGCTGTTGAAATTTTATTATTGGTATTGTGGTAAGTGGTGAGTATGGATAGTCAAAAGAGTTTATGTATTATATTATTGGTGTTATCAACAATAGCTATTCTTGCTTGTTTAGTTATAAACCTTGAAGCATGGATTGTTTATGCTGTGGCTATATTTTGTATTCCTTTATGGGTATTGTCTTTAGGTTTATTGACAATGGCTAAACCGGCCCCTGAAGATGAAGAAGAGAGGGTGAAAGAACCATTTACTGGGTATTAGAGTGGTATTATGAATTTGATGGCAAATATTTTAATTAATGTTATTATTGCATTTCTAGCTGGAAGTTTGCTACTAGGTTTGCATAGAAAAATCATGGCTCGTGTTCAGAAACGTCCAGGGCCACCTATAGTTCAGAATTTGATTCACTCTTTGAAATTTTTCTTTAAAGAAACTGCAATTCCAAAAACTGTTTCAAAGGTATTTTACATTGGCATTACATTTATATTGGCTTTGATTTGGGTTGTTGGTGTTATTGCCGGGCCTGTGGCTAAAGATTCATTATTAATATTATTTGGTGTTTATGCGGTTTATAAAATTGTTGAGCATAACTCAGGATCAAGTTCTGGTTCTCCTTATGGTAAATTAAGCTGTGTAAGGGCTGTTTTATCAGCGGCAACTGAACTTCCGTTATTTGCGGCAATCGTATTTGTTTATTTGATTACTGGAACAATGAACATAGGAGAAATTATTGCTTATCAGTCCGCTCATGGTCCTTTAATATTCACAATTCCGCTTGCGGCCGTAATGTTCTTTATGTTGATTATTACTAAATCCCCTTACTCCCCATTTGCAATTACAAAAGATAAGGCTTTGATTTCCGGATTTGAAACTGAGCACTTTGGATTGTTAAGAGGATTTATGCATTTTTCAGAAGCTATTGCATGGTATGTGATGCTTTGGGTATTCTTAACAATATTCTTCGGTCCATTGAATGCCGTCGGATATTTAATCGGAATGATTGCAATCACATTCATCACTGCATTTATTAATGCTACAACCCCAATATTCTCTCCGAATCATTCAGTAATGACTCAAATTACAATAGGGGCAATTTGCTTCTTTGGAACAATAGCGATGATATTTACAGGAGTGGTAGCATGAATAGTGAAGATGTAATTGTATATTTGACTGCATTAGTGGCTATTGGAATAATAGTTGTTGGCCTTTTGGCTACAGTTTTCCATTCAACTATCCTCGCTCCAGTTGTTGTTATTGGGGTTATTTTAGCAATTTTTGCACTACTTGCTAAAGGTAATTTTTCACACAAGATTGAAAGTATTGAGAAGATATGTTTTATTATAACATTAATGGCAATAATTTGTTCATTTGTATTGCTTTATAAACCGATGTAGGAGATATTATGTTAAATTATATGATTTATATACTTGCATTTGCTGCGGGATCAATTCTTGGTCTTGTATACAGTTACAAACAACATGGCGAACCGTTTGTTGCAGACACCAAGTTCAATATTGTTGCAGCCATTATTGCTATTGTCGGATGGGTTTTAGCATTTAATTCTGGCAATGTTATTTTATCTGCTATCGGTTTTGCTTTAGGTGCTTTTGTAATGGGGGAAAGACCGGGATACGGTAGGAGAGAAACTGCATTAGGTTTAATTATTGCGATAATGATTTATTTGATATTAAAATTTTACAGTATGATGTGATTTGAATGGATAGTGATGCTAAATTAAGATTGATGCAAAAAAGAATTATAAAAAGTTATGCTTGGCAAAGAGACATTATAGTTCCACTTTCCAAGGAATTCGATTGTACTGTTGATGAGCTGGAAGATTTATTCTTTGATTTGTTAGATATGGATTCTCTTGAAAATCTGCATGGGACATTTGAATCGGCTGAAGATATTTGTCTATATCAAAAATTAAATGCTGATTTGAGATTATGCTGGTTTAGTGGTACATTAGAGTTAATATCTCAAAAAGAAGCTGAAGATTTAAAAATGAAAGTTTTAAATGAAATTAAAGACGGTAAATCTTATGAAGATGCACTAAAAGAAGGCAGATTGGATTTATTTGACATATTAAAAGAGAAGACTAAATATTAATCATGTTTATAAAAAATTATAAAAATTAAGAGGGAGTACGATGTTAAATGCTATTAGGGATGTTGTGAGAAAAAGCTCAATCCATGTTTGCATTGTAAATTGTGGGGGGTGCAATGGATGCGATGTTGAATGCGTTGCATTATTGTCTCCTAGATACGATTTGGAGCAGTATGGTATTTATGTTCACAATAATCCTCGTGAAGCTGATGTCCTGTTGCTAACCGGTGCCGTTACCGAGCAATGGGTCGATAATTTAAAAAGAGTTTATGACAAAGCTCCTGAACCAAAAATAGCAGTGGCGGTAGGAAACTGCCCGCAATCTGGTGATGTATTTGCACAGGAAGGTGGGCATGTGCATGCTCCGGCATCCGATTTTATTCCGGTTGCAGCGGCCATTCCTGGATGTCCGCCAAGGCCTAGTGAAATATTGGAAGCTATTTTGGCTGTAGGTCCACAGGCTATTGCTGATAGGGGGAGGGAGATGAAATGATAGTGCCTATTGGTCCTATTCACCCTGCTTTAAAGGAACCTATTAGACTCAAACTTCAAACTGAGGGAGAAAGGGTTGTTAAAGCAGAAATTGAATACGGTTATGTTCACAGAGGCATCGAAAAGATAATTGAAGGACAGACTTGGCAGAAAGGAATTTATCTTTCTGAACGTGTCTGCGGTATTTGTTCATATGAGCACACTCAAACATTTGCAGAGACTATTGAAAAAATTTCCGATGTAGATGTGCCAGTAAGGGCTCAATTTTTAAGGGTAATTGCTAATGAATTGGACAGAATCCAAAGTCATTTTCTTGCAAATTCTACATTTTTCAAATCAATGGATCATGAGACTTTATTTATGCATGTTTTAGAGTTAAGGGAATATGCGATGGATTCAATTGAACTATTAACTGGAAATAGAGTCAATATGGGATGGAATGTTGTTGGAGGCGTTAGAATGGATGCCGACGAACGTCATTTCAAACCAATTTTGGAAAACCTTGATAAAATTGAGGAAAGTTTCGATAGGGTTAGAGCTTTGTTTGCCGAAGGTCCTGCACTTGCTTTAAGATGTAAAGGAATTGGTGTGATGAGTAAAAAAGAAGCTATTAAAGGACGCGCTGTAGGTCCAATCGGAAGAGCTTCTGGTGTTAAAGAAGATTATAGGTGTGGACATTACACTTATGATGATTACTTTGATTTTAAGGTTATTAGAAGAAATGAAGGAGATAATTATGCAAGGACAATGACCAGATTTGATGAAATCCCCGAATCAATCAGCTTAGTTAGACAAGCTATTGAAAATATCCCGAAAGGGGAAGTACGTACTCCTGCAAATTTAAAATCCGGTTATGCCGTGCGTAGAAATGAGGCTCCTCGAGGTGAAGTAACCTACATGATTGAAACCAACGGTAATTTAATTAAGCATATTTCAATTAGAACTCCAAGTATAGGGAATATGGATTCATGTGCAAAATATATGATTCGAGATGTTCCAACTGTTGCCGATGCGGTATCGACTTATGCATCTTGCGATCCATGCGTTGCATGTGCAGAAAGAGTGGCTATTACAAATGAATATGGAAAAACTGCCATTAAAGGCTTTGACGAGGTAATCTAAATGTCATCATTAATGTGGTATATTTACGACTTTGCAAGAAAGGCATGGGCAGATGCATTTACTAATGCACACACTTCATCTGAAATAGCGGAAAAGCCAGAAAGGTTTAGGGATTTCCCTAAAGTCAACAAAGAATATTGTATTGGATGCGGGGCTTGTACAGTTTCATGTCCGTCTCCAAATGCAATAAAGATTGTTCGTGATGAAGACAGCGAAGAAGGGGAAGGTTTAACATATCCGGTGATCAATCCTGGTGCATGTATTCGTTGTGGTTTTTGTGCTGAGGTATGTCCGACTGATCCTAAGACATTGGAATGTGGCTTAAATCATTTGATTTTACCTGAATTTAATATCATACCGTCAAAAAGGCAGTTCATTGTTGATGATTATTTGTGCATCAAATGTAAAAAATGCATGAAACAATGTCCTGTTGGTGCAATTGAAATTGTAAATGACAAGCTCCAAGTGGATCAGCTTAAGTGCATCTCCTGCGGGGAATGTTTGGATGTTTGTCCGGTAAATGGTGCAATGAAGGGAGTATTTGTTGAGAATTTGCAGGCGCAAAAGGATTTGATTCTATTATGCGTAAATTATCTTGAAGATTACATTAATGATAAGGAAGAAGATTTAAGGTCATTGCAGAGTGACGGTTTATTGCAATATGATGTTCCTATTTCAGAAATATGGGATGAGGCATTGAAAATAATCCCTGATGAGGAAATCGCTTTAGAAATTATCACTAATGCAGTCAATAGGCTTAAAATCAGGGTTATTGATTGGAATAAGGATGAATGTAAGAAATGTCAATTGTGTATTCCTGATTGTCCTACAAAATGCATTTCTTTCGATGAAAAAGAAGATACGATAGTGAGAGATAAAGATAGGTGTCTGCGTTGCAGCATATGTTATCAAACATGTCCATTTTCAGTTATTAAATATTTCATAGCTAAATTTTCACTTGTTGATGGTAAAAATATCCATGCAACTGTAAAGGCATCTAATTTAAATGAGGGCATTTTTATGGAGTGAGTGTTATGATTGATAGTTATACAAAAACACCAAGGCCATTAAGATATGTTGACGTTGATTATGTGATTGACCAGACTAGATGTGCAGAATGCAGCGACAAACCTTGTCTTGAGTCATGTCCAATTGATGCGATTTACATGGATAAGGATGATGGTCTTATTAAATTAAAAAATACCTGTTTTGGTTGTGTATTGTGCCGTAATGCCTGTCCGTATGATGCGATTTCTCTTGATGTGCATATGGATTCTCCTATTAAGGAGAATGTTCCAAACATCAACACTAAATTATGTAAAGCATGTGGTGCTTGTGTTCAAGCCTGTAAAAACGGGTCTATTCACCTTGTAGCTGATGGAAAACAGGAACCTCACAGTGAAATTGATAAGGATACATGTGTCCGCTGCGGATATTGTTTCAGAGTATGTCCTACTGATGCAATTAAATATGGCCAATTGCTTCCTAAGACTGTTAAAGGTGGTAAGGCCATTGTTGTTAATCAGAAAAAATGTATTGGATGCATGACATGCACAAGAGTCTGCCCATCTATGGGTGCAATAAATGTTGCAAGAACAAATAAATTGCCTTATATTAACCCGGGATATTGCGCAAGATGTGAGGAATGTATGCATTCATGTCCCTCTACGGCAATAAGGTATTCTTCACGTAAAAAAGCTTATAAGATGTACAGTGAAATTAAATCGTTTGATATTGTTTCAACCATCATAGACCATGACATGAAACAGCTGTCCCTGAATTTAATTAGTTTGAATAAGGTTTTAGAAAAAGTAGCAAGGTCTGCCGCTTTGGAATTTAATGATTTGCAGTTTGAGAACTTTGTGGAATATAAAGTCAATGATGCTATGGAAAAAGAACTGAAGATTAGTTTGGATTCCCACATTGAAGTGTCTAAGTTCACAAAACTTTTCGGATCTTATTTGATGGACAGGAATATCGAGGTTTACGGAAATAAATGTATTGCATGTGGGGACTGTTACAATGTTTGTCCTACAAATGCAATAGAGGTCAATGGTCCAAACCCAATTAAAATCAATGACAATTGCGTATTCTGCGGAAAATGTGTTGGGCAATGTCAATTTGGTGCTATTGGCGCATATGACGATTATTTCTACAGCAAGGATACTGATTTGTATTATGCAAGATCTTACCTGCACGGCCAAAGATTAGGTGATTTTTCACTTTCAAACGATAAGTGTCAAGCGTGCAGCATTTGTGTTAAAAATTGTCCTGTTGGTGCATTGACACTGGAAGGTGATGAAATCAACTTCGATAGTGAAAAATGCATATACTGTAGAACCTGTGAGGCAATTTGTCCTCTAGATGTGATTAGGATTGTTAATTTTAGGTGAGATCATGTTTGAAAAATCATTTATTACTGATTGCGAAGGTCCTTTGACTTTAAATGACAATGCTTTTGAGATATCTGCACATTTCATAGAGAATGGGGATGATTTATTTAAGATTCTTAGTTTGTATGATGATTATTTGGTAGATATTGTTAAAAAAGAAAATTACAAAGCGGGAAATACATTAAAGTTAATCTTGCCGTTCTTTGTCAGTGAAAACCTTAAAAACAAGGATTTGGTTGATTTTTCAAAAAATAATATTTATGCAGTCAATGATTCAAAATTCCTATTAAGTTACTTGAAGAATGCTATGAATACTTATATTGTCAGCACCAGTTATGGCCAATATATTGAAGCTGTTTCAAATTATATGGAACTTCCTTTTGAAAATACATTTTACACTGGTGTAGATGTAGATGCCTTAACTTTGAATGACGAAGAACTTAAAAAAATCAATGAGTTCAAAAAGACAATCCTAAAAAATCCAACAGATTATGAACTGTTTGATGAAATTTTCTTTTCTGAGATTCCAAAAATGGAAATCTATGAAAAAATCAAGGAGGTTAATGTCGTTGGAGGTGAAGGCAAAAAGTTGGCTATTGACGGAATTATCGAAAGGGACAATATTGATATCAACAACATGCTTTATATCGGTGACAGCATTACTGATGTTGAGCCATTGGCATTCGTCAGGGATAATGGTGGCATTAGCATATCATTCAATGGCAATGAATATCCTTTAAAAGTTGCAGAAATTGCAATTGTGTCTCCAAGCGCCGTTACGACTGCAGTAATAGCTAACATATATTCAGAACATGATAAAAATAAGGTTTTGGATTTCATTAATAATTATAACGCAACAGATGATTATGAAATGTTATTTGAGGAATACGATATTGATTTGGAAATAAAAAATAAGTTTTTCAATGTGTTCAGTGATGACGATTATCCGATTATTCAAATAATAAATGAAGATAACTTTGATGAAATATTAAAAATAAGCAAAGACATGAGAACTAATATCAGAGGTCAGGATATTGGCGGATTAGGTTAAAATTAAGAAGGTAATAAAATGAGTTATAGTAAGGTAGAAGATACATTTTTCGAAGCTTTTGAAGGAAAATATGTAAGAGCTTTAATAACAGGGCCTAACGAAGCTATTGTTAAAAGAGCAGCATATGATTCCACTTCAACTCCAAGTTCTGTCATTGGAAGGGTCGAAGGTGGTGTTGAAGGATTTTTAGATGCATCAGAAACTCCTGATGGTAGATTGGGTGCTGTTGTGCAATATTGGTTAGGTAGCGATGATGTAGAGAAATTTGCATTTGAATTATCTTACAGGCTTAGACAGGATATTTTAGTAAAACCGTTCACACGCATTTTTGATTATTCAAGTGAGGATAGTGATGAATATATCGAAATGATGGATATTGTAGGCCATTGCGGGGATGGTTTTGAGTGGATTGTTGAAGAGTATGGAAGAACCATGATCAATGTTCCAATTGCAGTTCCCGATTTCCAAATCGAAGAGAAATTCAAAATAAATGATGGAATTATGGGAGGCAACTTCTGGTATTTATGTGAAACTCCTGAAGCGGTGATTGATGCAGGGGATGCAGTAATCAATGCAATTATGGATGTTGAAGGCGCAACCGCTCCATTTGACATATGTTCTGCAGCTTCAAAACCAGAAACCAATTTCCCTGAAATCGGACCGACCACAAATCACTTTTATTGCCCTTCTTTAAAGGAAACTTTGGGAGATGAATCCAAAGTTCCGGAAGGCGTTAATTATATTCCTGAAGTTGTTATTAATGCAATTGATGAGAAAGCTATGAATGAAGCTATAAAAACAGGTATAGATGCTGCCTTGGAATTTGAAGGAGTCATTGGAATATCTGCAGGCAACTTTGATGGAAAGCTTGGAGATAAGAACATTAATTTGTTAGATATTTTAAAGTAAGGTTTTAATATGGAAATTTTGGACAATGATTTGAATGCAGAAATAATCGGATTTGGGGCTTTGAATGTTGATAAGCTTTTCTCCGTTGAAAATATTGTATCTGCAGATGAGGAAAGCTTTATAAAAAATGAAACTGACACTCCGGGAGGGTCTGCAGCAAATACTATAGTTGGATTGGCCAGATTGGGTTGTGATGTCTCAATCATTGGAAAAATAGCCGAGGACGAAGATGGAGACCTGATTGAATATAACTTGGCCATAAATGGCGTTTACACTAATAACTTAATCTATTCGGAAAACGGTTCAACTGGGAAATGCCTTGGATTCGTAGATAAGGATGGCGAGAGATGCCTTTATATATCCCCGGGCGTTAACGATGACATTCAAATAGGCGAAATCAATCCATTAAACATCATGAGATGTAAGATAATGCATTACACTTCATTCGTCGGAGATTCATTTAAAACCCAAATTGAACTATTGGAAAAGCTTAGTAGAGATACATTATTAAGTTTTGATCCTGGAATGTTGTATGTCCAAAAGGGATTCGATGAGTTAAAGCCGATTTTAGATAGGACAGATATCTTGCTCATTAATGAATCAGAATTAAGATTATTATGTAATAATAGCAATTCCCCAATAAAAGAATTGGCCATTAGTTTCTTGGACTTGGGTATTGGAACTATTGTTGTAAAACAAGGTTCAAAAGGTGTTTTTGCAATCAATAATGCCGAAGAATGTCAAGTTGAAGCATTTGAATGTGACGTTGTTGACACTACCGGTGCTGGAGATAGTTTCAATAGCGGATTTTTATATTCCTTTTTGAAAGGACATAATCTTGAGAAATCTTGTAGGATAGGTAATTGGGTGGCCAGTAAAGCTATTGCAGGATTTGGCATGGAGAAATTCCCTTCACTTAATGAACTGGAGGAATTCTTTTAAGAAATTAAGTTTATTTAAATGATTAGTTAGTTGGTAATATTATGAATGTATCTTTTATAAAACAGATGAAAAACCTGGAACGCGAAGTTTTATTGAAATCTGTTGAATTAGATGATGACAGCGATGATTTCCAATTTGAATTAGACAATTTTAGCACTTCCGAGGAAATCATAGCTATTGCACCTAGGTGTGTAAGATGTAATACATGTGTTGGTGAATGCCCAGTAAATGCAATCGAACCAGCTAATATTTTTAGAATAGCTCAAATAACCGATAAGTGTGTCAAATGTGAAATTTGCGTACAGACTTGTCCGGTTTCTGCAATCAAATTAATTGATAATTCAGTTGTTTATGATGATGGCAATGAAGAGGACATTATTGAATATAACTTGGGTAATGTTAGCTGTTCTCATAGGGTTGTTCGTATGAACAGCATTTCAATCGATTATTCTGATGACAATAATTGGGCTGATTGTGCGGATTTATGTCCAACGAATGCATTTACTCTTGAATTCAAAGACTTCTTTGAGAAGAGAAATATTGATTTGGGCATAGATTTGATAGATGATGAGTTATATCCGCATATTAATGAAAAGATGTGCATCGGCTGCAGTGCATGTGTTGAGATTTCACTCAATGACAATGCCATTGAGCTTGATAGGTATATAGGGCCTGTTGTCCATAGCAGGAATCTCGATATAAATCATGATGCATGCGTTAATTGTTATTTATGTGAAGAAAATTGTCCGACAGGGGCAATTGAATTAGTGGATGGTGAAGTTAGCCTTGACGATGATAAATGTATCAGGTGTGTTGAATGTACAAATCATTGTCCTGTAGGGGCATTAAAAAGAGTGGAAATTGAATAAAAATGAGGTTTGTTTATGAGAGCAAAAGAATTAATGGATAAAGAGTTCGTATATTTAAATTGCGAAGACACTGTAGTTGAAGTTTCAAAAGTAATGGAAAAAATTAGACGTTTCACCTGTCCTGTTGTTAATGATAACAAGCAACTAGTTGGATGGATAACCTCTTTTGACATAACAAAAGGTTTAAGGGAAGGGAACGAAAAGATTTCTGAAATTATGAGTGGTTATGAAGAAATTGCAACAGTCCATGAAAATGATCCTGCAAGAAAGGCAGTAATTCTAACTGCAAACAATAAATTCGTAACTGTGCCTGTTGTAAACGATGACAATCAGGTCATTGGTATGGTTCGTGCATGTGATATTGTGGAATTATTGTCTGAGCTTTACGATATTAAAGTGGAAAAGCTATACAAGGCAATGCAAAACCAACTCAAAGGTGTAACTTGGGAAGAGCTAATGTCAGCATCCGCATTGGTATCCAAAAAGACTACTGGTGTAAAAATTTCTCCGGAGGAATATGAGGCAAATATCACCAATGCCACATTCGGAGAAGCAATCTGGGCTACCGGAGGATTGGAAAAATTCTTTGCAGGTTTAATCTCAGTTGGTGAGATGGTTATTGCCCGTCGTGTAGGAAAAGCAAGAAAATAAACAAAAAACACTGATTAATAATTTCTAAACAGACCCTTGTTGTTTTCCACATTAACACATTAAAAATAAGACTTTTAGTCTTATTTTACTATTTTTTTTCAAAAATTTTTTAACATTGTTTAAACATATTAGTAGATATGGTGTGAATCTATGCATAAAAAAATTAATTTTTTCATAATTTTATTTGTTTTTGCATTCTTTTCATTATCTTTTGTTTCAGCAGGCGAATTGAATTGCACTTCTGTAAATAAGATGGACTGCAATGATACTGTTGATTCAATTAGTCTAGATGATGTCGGGTTAACCAACATCTCTGAAGTTCGTTCACATTCAAGCATTGAAAAAACAAAACCTGTCATTAGTTTAAAAACTAATCATGTTAAGACTAAGGGCACACTGGGCATATATTTGAAAAACTCTTCTGGAGATGCATTGAAATTTAAAAACCTGACCATTTCATTAAACAATAAGAAATATTCCATTTTCACTGATTCAAAAGGAATCGCATATTTGAATATTAGCCTTCCTGCAAAAAGTTACAGATTAAAAGTTACATTTGCAGGGGATGGACAATATAGATATGTCTCTAAAAGTTTCAATGTTGAGGTTTCAAAGTTGGATACCCAACTCACTTCCCATGCTAATTTTTTACTGAGAGGCCAATATCTGTATGTTGATTTAAGTGCTAACAATGATTTGCTTTCATCCAAGAAGGTTTCCATAAAGATTAATGGAAAAACACATGTCAAAACTACAAATAGATATGGCCGTGCGGCGATTAAGATAGGACTTGTGCCCGCATCTTATTCCGTGAAGATAAAATTTAATGGAGACGGTTATTATGAACCTTCACAAAAGAAATTCAACTTGAGGGTAACTCGTTACACTTCAATAACCATAGGGAATACCAGATTACTCACAAACGGTTATTTGAGAATTTATTTAAAGGCATCTGAAATATCTCATAAATCACTCACAATTAAGATTGCAAATAAAAAATTCAGCGTAAAAACCGATTCCGAAGGAATCATTGTTTTAAAACCTGATGTCTGGAATAAAACATACAATGTGGTAGTCAAGTATGGCAAATACTGGACATCTAAAAAAGTCCAAGGAGTGACAGGAAACGTTAAAGATCCATTAAAGGAGAATATTACTTTAAGAAATGGCGTTCCGGATGTTGACATGATGCCTGGAAATTATGTTATGGGTGATGAAAGTGCAACATATACATTAACAAAGGCACAATATAGGGAAGCAATTCAAAGAGACAGCTATTGTCTGTTTTTAAATAACAAATTGTCTAAATACACTTTCTTTAAAACAAAATCACATCCTAATACTTATCATATCATCAAACGTGAAAAGTGGAATGTCATTGAAAGGGCTATAAACGCTAAATTGGTCAAGGCCAACAAATATGATTATTGGCCAAGTTACATCACGGTTTCCCTTAAGGGCAAATCATATGTCTATTCGGAAGTTCGGGATGTGCAAGACACCAGTTATACCTGCGGACCAGCTTCAGCAAGCGTTTGCAGTCAGGTTTTAAGAAATTTCATTCCCGAAAAATACATAGCTTACAAAGGAGGTTCTAAAAAGGTTGAAGGAACTTCATGTTATGGGATAATGCAAGGATTGGGGGAAAATTTCAATTGTTCTTATTTCTTTAAGGATTCTTTTGATGATGCATTAAAAGAACTTCAAAAAGGTGGTTGCGCTATAATTTTCCATACTAAAAGGCATTATGTGGCCATTTTAGATATTAGTAAAGATGGCAAGCAGGTTTTAGTATCTAACTCCTACGGTAGCTATTACAATATTCCTACAAAATGGCTAACCGTGTCGTATATGAAAACTAGATTTATTGAAGGCCGTGACGACAGTCTAATTGTCAGACTAAATTATTCGTTGTCTAATTCGACAGAACATGAAGTCAATTGTTTTTATAACAGCATGGGGACTAATTGGGTTAGGCAAAATATTCATGCAACAATCGGTTAATGTATATATTTTTTCATTTTTAATGCATTTTGAAATAAGAAAGTATTTTATAACTTTATCTAACAAACACAAGAATACCATAACCTCTTAAGGTTATGGATGAATTGTGCAAATGAAATAAGAAAAAAAACTTTTCAAACGCTCTCTGATTTGATTTAAATAGTATGTTAATTAAATTAATACATAACAAGTAATAACAAATCAATAAATTAAAAATAGTATTGATTTTAATTAATTGTTAAACCGCTGGTTCATCGGGGTTTG
>NZ_JAFQSO010000019.1 GCF_017409525.1 Methanobrevibacter sp.
AATAAGAATTTGAAGATTAGGATTTATCCATCTAAGGCGGATAAAAACGATAAAGGAGATAAAATCGTTAGTATGGCTAAGATTGACTCTAATATGGCTCATGTCCGTTTTGTTTGGAATAAATTATTAGAATTCGTTAACTATTTCACAAATCTATTAACACAAAACGGCTACCAAAAACATTTTAAAATCTATCAAAATGAATTTAACATGCTTTTAAATTGGCTAAAAGAAGAAAACAATTTTCTTAAAAAATCTGAGTCATCTAGTCTACAGCAGATTTATAAAGACCTCATTATTGCTTTTAAGAGATTTTTCCAGTATGATTTGAAATCGGGTTATCCAAGATTTAAATCACGAAAAAATCCCAGGGATTCATTTAGAATAATGAACAATAACAATAATATTCGAATTCAAAAGGACAAGTACGGATTTGATAAATTAAACTTGGCCAAACATGGACTAGTCAAATTCAAAACCAGCAAAAAATATAAAGAGTATTTACGACGTGGAAGTGACCCTAATGACCCAACAGTCAAAATAAAACATGCAACAATTAAAAAAGAACATGATCACTATTATGCAATCGTTAACATCGAATGCATATGCATTCCAGTTGAAAAAAACACTCTCTCTGAGAAAATTGGAATTGATATCGGATGTGGAAAACTAGCAGTTCTTTCCAACAAACAAGAGATAACCAATCTTGATTTAAGCAAAGAAACTACTAAAATTATCCACTACCAAAAAACAATGAGTTACAGCAAAAAAGACTCTATCAGATACCATGAAGCGCATCGACTATACAGAAAATGGATGACCAAACTAATAAACAAAAGAGATGACTACTATGACAAAATGACAATACAAATCGTTAAAAACAGTAGTCTTGTTGTTGTTCAAAATGAAAACATCATAGCATGGAAACACAACAAACATTTAAGTCGAAAACTACAGATTAATGCTCCACGAATATTCATGGACAAATTAGAGTATAAATGCAACTGGAATGACACAACTTTCATAAAAGTTCCCCAGGATTTTCCATCCACACAAATCTGCAGCCAATGTGGCACAAAAAACCCAAAAATAAGTGGAATCGGACAATTAGATATAAGAAATTGGAAATGTCCAGATTGTGGATATGTTCATGATAGGGACTTGAATGCCAGTATAAACATCCTTAACAAGGGTTTAGAAATCGTCGGGACGACGGTGCAGTAAAATTTCCTAAAAAACATAATGTATGTTTTTTTTAGGTTTGCGAATCCCCGCCTTCTCAAAAGGTGGGGAGGTTCAATAATCATTTCAAAATATTGTAAATTAAATAGTAACTTTTTTTTAAACGTAAATAACATAATATAAGTTATATTATCATTAAGGAGAAATGGTTCATGAAGAGAGTTAAAATATTGATTGTCTTAATCTTTTTATTCATATCGATTAGTGCTGTTTCAGCTGAAGGAAACTTCACAGCACTTCAAGATGATATTGATTCAAGTACAGATGGCATGGACATAAATCAAGATTATGTTTATGATAATTCGAGTGATTATAAATTGAATAGTGGAATTTTAATAAATAAAAGCGATTTTACAATTAATGGTAATGGCCATACCATTGACGGATCCAATCAGGCCAGAATTTTTGATATTAGTGGAAATAACATTACAATTTCCAATCTTATTTTTATCAATGGAAATATAGATGGAAATCTGGGTGGGGCATTACATTCTTCCGGATTAATTACTTTAAACAATGTGACTTTTAAAAACAACAATGCAAATTGTGGTGGAGCAATATCTGCATCTGGTCAATGTATAATAAACAATGCAATATTTACCAATAACACGGCTCCTGAAGATGGAGGAGCAATAATGGCATGGGATAAACTCACGGTAAACCACGCAACCTTCACAGACAACATTGCATCAACATCCGGCGGGGCAATATATGTAATGGGAGAAACCACCATAAACAACACGGTATTTGCCAGCAACCAAGCGGACTTCGGTGGAGCAATAAACACATGGACCACTACCATAATAGATAACACAACATTTAAATATAACAGAGGAGAATATGGTGGAGCAGTATACGGGGCAGGAAAAAGCACAATAAACAATGCAATATTTGCCAGCAATACTGCCTCTGAAGATGGAGGGGCAATAAGTTCAAGAGACGAAACCTCAATAAACAATGTAGTGTTTAGCAATAACACTGCACCCCGCGGAGGAGCAATATTTACAAATGGAAATTCAAACCAAATAAATTGTACATTTGAAAATAACTCTGCAAAAAATGGAGGGGCAGTTTATTTTAACAAGGGAATCAAAAATAACCAGATTAACAGTATATTTAATGGAAACAGTGCTACAAGAGCAGGTGGAGCAATATATATAAAGGAAACTGCAATCAATAATACAATTGCATCAGAATTTAACAACAATATTGCAAAAGAAGCAAGCGGAGGAGGAATATTCTTCTACAAAACCGCAGAAAACAATAAAATTGAAAGCATTTTCACAAACAACATAGCCGCTTATGGGGCAGGAATGTTTTTTTATAGTGAATCAAACAACAACACGTTCAAAAGCGATTTCAAAAACAATACTGCAAGATCCTGTGCCGGAGCAATATTCTTTTATGGCAAAACAGACTACAATACATTCAAAGGCAAGTACATAAATAATTCAGCCAACGGTTTGATAGATGTAAATAACGGTAACGGCGGTGCGATAACCTTCAAAAACACTTCAAAAAACAGTGAATTCGACTGCGATTTCATCAACAACACCGCAAGACTATTTGGCGGAGCAGTGAATTATAGGACAACCCCATACAACATAACATTCAAAGGCAATTTCATCGCCAACAGTGCAGATACCGGAGGAGGACTTAGTTTCTTCAATGAATTTGAAAACGTAAGCTTCAACTGTAACTTTATTGCCAACAATGCAACGAAAGGTGGGGGAATGGCCATCAATAAAGAAAACAATATGAACACTATTTCAAACCAGATGCCTGCTGTAGCGAACTGTAATTTCACAAACAACAATGCAACGGAAGGTGGAGCAATCTATTTTAAAGATAATGGAATAGTAAAAGACTGTAATTTCGCACATAATCATGCAGAAAGCGGAGGAGCTATTGTAGCTTTGGAATTGTACTGTGAAAATTCAAATTTCGAGAATAATACAGCCACAAGTGGTGGAGCAGTATATGCTGCAGGAAAAAGCACAATAAACAATGCAATATTTACCAGCAATACTGCCTCTAAAGAGGGTGGTGCAATTTACTGGTACGGAGATAATGGAACAGTAAACAACTGTGACTTTGCCAACAACAAAGCAACACAAAGAGGTGGTGCAATTTACTGGTATGGAGTTAATGGAACAGTAAACAACTCCAATTTCACAAACAACGCAGTAGCAAAATATAGTGGCAGTGCAATCCAATGGGACGTCCATGCTGTTAATGGAACAATAAATAACTGTAATTTCACCAACAATTCAGGAGCGCAAAAGGGCGGTGCAATCTACTGGTATGGAGTTAATGGAACAATAAGCAACTCCAATTTCATAAACAATGCTGCAATTTATGGCGGCGCAATCTATTGGGAGGATAATGCTTTTTATGGTACTGTAAATAATTGCAATTTCATTAGCAATGCTGGAAACGACGGCGGTGCAATCTACTGGTATGGGGCTAATGGAGGAATGAACAACTGTAACTTCACCAACAACGCAGGAGACAATGGCGGTGCAATCAACTGGCAAAGAACCTATGGGATGGTAAGTAAATCCAACTTCATAAACAACACAGCAGACAATGGCGGTGCAATCTACTGGGAAGGATCAAACGGAACAGAAAACAGCTGTAATTTCACCAGTAACTCAGCAGACAATGGCGGTGCTGTCTACTGGTACGGATATAATGGAACAATAATCAGATCTAACTTCGCCGACAACAAAGCAACACAAAATGGTGGTGCAATCGCCATTGCCGGTGACGCAGCCAAAATCGATAATGCTAAATTGATTAACAGCACTGCTGCAGAATCCGGTGGTGCGATTTATGTTGGGGCTAAGGATAGTGTTATTTCAAATTCTGAATTGTCAGCCAACAGTGCTTCCGACGGCACTGACAATGTTGCGATTGGAGTGGGCGCTGAAGGTTTCCTAATAGATAATGTAACAACAGACAAGGGCAATGTCATATCTTTTGTAACTGAAATCAATGCTACCAGTGCGGGGGATGTTTACCAGGGCGGTGATCCTGTTGTCATCAACGTCAAAACCAATGCCAAGGAGGGCAATGTATCCATAACGTTAAAAGGCAAAACTTACAATGGCGCTGTTAATGATGGTGCTGCAACTATCAGCATTCCTGATTTGGCTGCCGGAACCTATGATGTTGCTGTTGGTTATCATGATGCTTCCGGCAATTATGGTGATGCCAGTGACAATGTAACTTTCACTGTTAAAGAAAGTCAAGCAAAAATCATTAACAAGGATATCAAGAAGGATTATAACAGCAACTATATGTATAAGATTAGAATCATTGGTGTTGATGGCAAACCTGTTAGCGGAGAAAAAATCAAGATTTCCATAAACGGCAAGGTTAAAACTTATAGAACTGACTCTAATGGTTATATCACTATCAAACTCGATAAAACCTATACTCCGAGTAAATACACTGTCAAACTTTCATATAAAGGTGTGGCCAGTAAACATGTAATCACTGTTAAGCAGATTCTTAAGAGTAAGAATGTTGTCAATATTAAAAAGAATGCCAAGAAAGCAGTCATTAAAGCTGAACTTAAATCCAGTAACGGTAAAGCGATTAAAGGCAAGAAAATAACATTCAAGGTTAACGGCAAAACTTACAGTGCAAAAACCAATAAGAAAGGCATTGCTGAGATTACTCTTAAAAATAATGTGATTAAGAAACTCAAGGCCGGTAAAACTTATACGGTTAAAGTCACTTACTTGAAGGACACAATCAAAACCAAGCTGAAAGTTAAAAAATAAGGGAGATATTTTTCTCTCTTTTTTTTAAGAAAATGTCTTAATGCATTTTTTTCCGAATTGTATTCATTGGTATTCAATGGCTTGCCAGGCTATATCAAAGTTTTTCTCAAGAATGGCTTCCGTATTATCATTGGCGAAAGTTAACCAAAAACTTTGAATTCCCATATACATAGTAAGCAATGATTCGACAATGTTTTTAGTTGGGAAGTCTTTTCTGATTTCATTTTGCTTTTTGCCGTCTTCGACAAGGCCAGTTAAAAATATTCTAATATCTTCTCCCGTTTGTGCAATTATGCTGTAAACCTCATCTTCGGCATAGCCTGTTGCGGTTAAAAGAAATATTACACTTCTATAATTGATTTTTTCATTGATGCTTTCAATTTCCACGCCGTTTATGAAGTGATGTAAAATATAAAGCAATGTGTCATGGATTTTCTTTCTTGAAGGGCCTTCAAGGTTGATTTCATCAAAATCGATTTTAATATAATTTATTATATATTTTTGCAAAATTGCTTCAAATATGGCGCTTTTATCTGGAAAATGGTAATATATGCCTCCGGTTGTCAATTCTGTAGAATTTCGAATTTCACTGATTGAAATATCAATTGTGCCTTTATCCAATATTAATTTCAGTGTTTTTTCAAGAATTAAGTCTTTAGTGTTCATCTAACCACAGTATGTTTTTTAGTTAATTAATTATTCTCTGAATTTTATCTTTTCCCATTCCAAATCGAAATTATCTTCAAAGGCTTGAATCATATCATCAATCCAATATATTTCCCATTTATATTGAATTCCCAGATACCTGATAATTAATGCCTCTACAATGTCTTCGGTTGATAAGTCCTGCCGGATTTCGCTGTTTTTTTGACCTTCCTCAACAATTTCTGCAAAAAAGTCTTCAAATTCTTTTAGGATTCCTTGGCAAAACTCTATGGAATTTTCATAACTATATCCGTTTGGGGTTAAAATCATCAATATGGCCCTGTAGTCTATTTCATCTTCAATAGTTTCAATCTCGATTCCGCTTTGCTTTTGCTTAAAGATTTCAACCATGACATCGTGGATTTTCTCTTTTGCATTTCCTTTTATTTGGGTGAGTTTGTCCATATCGAATTTGATATAGTTTATAAGGTATCTTTCAATAATTTCATCATATATCTGTTCCTTGCTTGAAAAATAGTAGTATATTCCACCGGTAGCAATACCAGTTGCATCACTGATTTCCCTAACTGAAACGAGGGAGTTTTGCTTTTCAATCATTAATTTTAAAGTCTTTTCTAAAATTAACTCCTTGGTGTCCATACATTTACTATATTTATATTTCATTATTATTAAATGATATAGAGAACGAATGTTCTGTTTGTGAAAAATAAGAACAAACGTTCTGTTATATTGGAAAATAATAACTGATTTTGTAGTTTTTGCCCATTAAACATCATAATCTTTATAAAACAATTAAAGAAAAAATATTAATAAGAAAAATATTGGACATCTCAATCAATATTATTTCTAATATTTTCTTTAATTGCATATACGATGAGGTATTTTAAAATGAAGAAAAAAACGATAGGGATATTGCTGATAATGTCTCTTGTGATGATTATGTGTATCGGTGCAATTTCTGCGGCCGATACAAATGATACGTTGCAGGCACAAATCAGCGATACGGATACTGCAACGGAAGCCGTTGCTTTAGAAGATAATGTCACTTCGCTTGAAAGTGAAGCGGGCAGTGATGTTGAAATTAATGCAAATGATAATTCGGATGAAATATCCGATGGGAAAGTAAAGGCAGGTGCTTCTTCTAATGCAGGTGAAGAGGTGCTTTCCGCTTCAGATGATGATTTGCTTGGAGAAAACCCAAACTTTTATTATGCGGGCAAATGGTACGGAGATTTGGATGATGCCGTTGATGATGCCTGCGATAATAATGGGGGAACAATATATCTTAAAGCAAGAGCATGGGGTTACGATTCAGCTGAACGGGAAATTACAATTAGTGATGGAGTATGGTTAACATTCCAGCCTTATAATTCAGGTGATGAAGTTATTTTTGACGGCCAAAAGAATACATATTGGTTTTTTAAGATAGACGATAAAGATGCACATATCACTTTCAATGACATAACCTTTAGAAATGGAGGGGACGGATCTTTAGCTAGTGATGGTGGTGCTATTAGGATCATACATGGATCTGTGACCTTTAACAACTGTATATTTGATAACAATGAAGCCGGTAAGAACATTGCTGGAGGTTTTGGTTGGGGAGGAGCAATCTTTCTTGATGAATCCGATGCTTCACTCATAGCTAATAATTGCCGGTTCACAAACAATAAAGCAGACAATGGAGGTGGAGCAGTCTGTGCTGAAGATGATGCTTCAGCTACCTTTAATAACTGTTATTTTGAGGGCAATACTGCTCCAGATGGAAACAATGTTCTTGATAAAGATGGCGGATCTCATACTTTTAACAATTGTCGTTTTATAGGAAGCGGGTCCCTTGATATTGTAGTGGATGCTCCTGCTAAAACAGTTCATATAACTCCTGATGTTAACGATGATGTGAATTATGCTGTTTTATATAAAGGTGGTAATTATTATGATAGAAAACCATGTAATGATGGAGATACCGCAACTTTCTCTAATCTGGAGAGAGGAACCTATACAGTTTACATGATGAAAAATTGGGAAGCAAAATATGAGTATTCAGGAAATGCTTTTTCTATTATGGAACCTAATTTTGTTTTGGATGGTGATAAGGTATTTGAAACTTTAAGTGCTGCTGTAAATGCTATTCCTAACGGTGGAACTGGTGAAATTACTGTCGAAGGTGGAATTTACACAGGTTCTGCTAATTTTAACGTGCAGATTATAAATAAACGGGTAACAATTTGTCCTAAAGATACTAATAATCCTGTAACTTTTTCAGGCAGTTCTCAAAGTTATCTGTTCGATGTGGGTTCTAATGCCCAACTCACTATGGAAGATATAACTATAACAGGCAAGTTTTCAGATATAGCATTAAAATTCCTTACTAATCAGGTGTGTACCATTTCAGATTGTGAATTTAAAAATATTAAAAATACCAATAATCAACCTGAACGTCCAATTTTTGCGCAAAATTCAAATCTGGTACTGAGTGGCGATACTTTCGAATCATCTAGTAGGATAGTCTTTGGAAATACTGTTGTAAAAATAGATGATTGTACTTTCACTTCTAATGTTGGTATTAATGGGGGAGCTATCTATGCTGATTCTTCTTCAGATGTAACAATTACCAACTCAAAATTTACCGATAATGAGGGCACAGGTAGCGGTGGAGCCATATATGCTAACAAACTTAAGATTCATGATACTACATTTATGGGAAATTCGGCCAATAGGGGTGGGGCTATTTATATAGCCAGCGGCTCTAACGATCTTGTAAATATAACTAACTGTGTTTTTGATTACAATTATGCAACTAACGGTTACAGAAACATATATTCCGAATCAACCACAAGGAAAATTAATTTGCAGTTCAATGAATATGATTTGAATTTAAAAATAGATGAAAAAGATGGATCATATGGAATGGATTATATTCTTGATGGCGTTTTCGATTGGGGATCTAATTTAGATAATAATTATACTGTTTTAGCAGGAATTAGAGATGATGAAAATCTGTTTGGAGACTTGCTCACCATTAAAGATAATCAATTTAAAATAAGTATGGGAGTATTGTCCGGAGGAACACACGAATTCGCCATGGAAGGAATGTATACTCAAGGAGACAGTAATGACCATTTCTATTTGCGCTATTATTATTCTGATTTATATGGAAACGAATTCTATTTAAATAAGGCAGCATATGCAAAAATAGTGATTGAAAAAGCAAAAATAATATTAACTCTTGATGTAAAGGATGTTTTAATACCTGAAACACCTGTTTTAAATGTTCGTGCTAATTGGGATAACAATTACACTATTATAATCGGAAATAAAAATTATCAGCTTGAAGTTGTAAACGGTAAAGCCAGCATGCCACTGACCGGCCTTGATTTGGGCAATTATACAGTGGTTGGTATGCGCGATGGTGATGTAAATTATTATATGGTTATGAATTTCACCACATTTTCAATAAGCAAAACCTACAGCAACTTCCTTGTCCTAAGCACAAATGTGGAATATGATACTTTAAAAGAGGCTGTAGCCAATTCCAATAATGAGGATTCTATTTTTATTAAAAACGGCACATATAAAGAAACAGGAATAGTGATATCCGATAAGACTCTGGATATCATTGCATTGGAGGGTGCGGTCTTTGATGCTCAGGGCGGTGACGCCAATTTCATAACAGTCAACAAAAATGCTGGAGTCTATATATGTGGCATAACATTCAGGGGACTTCACAACAGGAATACCAATTATGGAGCTATAGTTAATCACGGAGACCTTTCCCTGGATTCATGTAATTTTACAGACAATAAGATTACAAAAACATCCTTTGCCCAAAATGGTGGAGCCGCTATATTTAGTGACGGTGAGTCCTTGGATATTGACAATTGTAATTTCATAAATAATGTCGCTCCTTTAAAGGTAAGTACTGCAGCGGTCACATCAGTGGGTTATGAGGACGTTTCAATTGCATCTTCCAATTTCATAAATAACTCTGCACGTGAAGGAGGAGCATTGCACTTCAAAAACATATCTCAATTTGAGTCAGCAGTAAGTTCATGTGAATTTGAACAGAATACTGCTGTTAAAGGGTCTGCAATATATGTGGGCAACAACTCCAGATATCTGTCTGTCACCTTATCCAGTTTCAAGAAAAACGACATCAAAAATAGTTTGGGAGAAAATGCGCAACTTGAAGGTGGGGTAATATATGTTAATGCCAACACCAGTGAGGTAATCTTTGATGTTTCCCTATCCAATTTTGAAGACAACTCCAACCGTCAGGTTGATGGTGGAGTCATATGTCTCGATGGAATTTCAAGAGCCAACATTGAAAGCTCTATCTTCAGCAACAATAATGGTAAGCTGGGTTCTGTAATTTTAATCAAAAACCCTCAAGACAAAAAGTTGTTCTTATCTATAGATAGCAGTGGCTTCATAGATAACCATGCAACAAATGGTGCCATTGCAACCTCTCCTAAAGTTACAACATTCATTGACGAGTGTCTTTTTGCAAATAACACTGGAGAAAACAGGCATATTTACAGCAATGGATTTACCATAGTTCATGATTCCATTTTTGAGGTTAGGGATGCAAAATTGAATGCATTGTCTGTTCAATATGGCGAAAGCTCAACAATCAACGGTACAGTGGATATCGGTACCAATATCTATGCGACAGCCAATTTGACAATCGCTAATGAAAACACCTTTGTGGAAATCAAAAACAATACATTCTCCTATAAAACAGGTATATTGGACCGTGGCAAATATTCTGCTACTTTAAACGGTGTTGTAGATGCCAATGGCAATACATATCTGATGGAAAGCATTACCGAGATTTTCAGAGTTAACGCTGCTGGCTTTGACTTGAATGTTTCCGTTGACAATATCACATATGGTGAAACCCTAACAGTCGTTGAAAATCTACCTCAGACTGTTACAGGCACAGTGGATTACCAACTGAATGGAAGGTATTACACTAAAGAGGAAATCGAGTCATTGATATTGGATGCAGGAAAATACACACTTGTAGCTATCTATAATCATGAGGATTACTCATTCGCCTCATCCACTGTTAATTTTGAGGTATATAAGGCCAATCCTACCATAACTGTAGATGATGTGGAAGTAGAATATGGCGACAACATTATTCTAAAAATAGAATCAAATGTTCCGTCAATATATACAATAGAAATTGAAGATTACAAAACTGCTGTATTCGTTAATGGTAGTAGGTCTGTTAAAATAGAAAAGACATTTGAACCTGGTGATTACACAGTTAAAGTCACTTCACAGGAACGTGTAAACTACAAATCAAATTCCACTGAGGCCAATCTGAAAGTCAATGTAAATTCTCATGCATTGATGTTAAGTGTCTCTGATAAAACTGCCCATCCGGATGAGTCTCTAATCAAGGTTTCAGCTCTGGATAATGCTGCGGGAGATATCACATACACTGTTTCAGATTCAAATAAAAACATTGTTTACACCATGACCCAATCCTGCAGTGAGGATTTAACAATTTCAGGTTTGGACGCTGGAACCTATGAAATTAAAGCCGTACTTGAACGGAATGGCAGACCATTAATGACTTCAAATAATTTGAAATTGAATCTAAACAATGAAAATATTCGCATTTCTCCAGATGATAACAAACTGGGTGAGGACTATGGCGAAGGAAAATTCATTTTCCAATACGACGAGGATTCAGACTATGAATATTATGACACTCTGGAAGAAGCAATAGATGAGGTTGTAACATGGGGTGCAGGTATCATTACAGTTAGAGGAGGAATCTATTCCGGAGATGGATTCCGTGACATTGTGCTGGAAGGAGAACTTGAATTAACAATCAAGGCTTTTGAAGGCGAAGAGGTTATCTTTGACTGTGGAAATGAAGGTTACTTCCTACATTTAACATATGAAACTGAAGTGTATCCGATTGAAACACCTCCATTTATTGAAACAGAGCAGACTGAAGGTCCTACAGTTACACTTGATAAAATTACAGTAATTAGGGGTTCTGCCATTAATGGTGGAGCTATTGATTTAGATGCAGGTACTTTAATCTTGGCCAATTGTACTTTCAGCAATAACAATGCTGCATGTGGCGGAGCCATATATATAGGTTCAAGTTCTGCAGAGAATGAAGCTACTGTCATGGTATATAACACTACATTTACAAACAATACTGCAAGTGAAGGTGGAGCAATATATATTGAGGGTGGCCTTTTACAAGACGTATCAGCAACATTCTACCTTTGTACATTTTTAGATAACTACCAGGGAGAAGAAGGAAACTATACTCTGAATTACTTTGGAGGTGCTGATGTTAATGAAATAACCAAACAATATTGTATCTTCAATGGTGTTGGTGAAATATACAGTGTTGTCATAGATAAAATCAACCAGACAGTCACTGTTAACGGTACCTCTCCTGATGTATTCGATTCAGTGGTTTTACTGTACTTTGACCAAGCGCCTTTATACTCAATTTACAATAACGGGTCCCGTGATTTTTACGTCACTTTTGAGGATGTAATCGGCGGAAACTATACTCTTGGTGTAATGAACGACCATGACTTCAATACATATATCTTTGAAAATAAATTTGAGATGAAAGTGCCAAACTTCATCATATCCGAAGATGAAGTATATGAAAACTTAACTGATGCTATTGATGCCGTTGCAGAAAATGGCATTATCTATGCAAATGCAAATTACTATACTGAAGACAACATGGAGATTGTTATCAACAAATCTTTCACCCTTAAGAATTTCAGAGACCGTGATGTTGTTTTCGACGGATGCGGTGAAAAATGGTTCTTCACAATAGCTGAAGGAAAAACTGTTGTATTTGACGGCATATACTTTACTGACGGCGGAGTAAAAGGTCATGCTTCCATTGAAAATTACGGTACTTTAATAATCAATAACTGTTCATTCGAAAGTTTTGAAACAGGTGAAATCATATACAATTCAGGTTTATTAAACATATTGAACACTACATTTTCAATGAATTCTGTTAATGATGCCCTTGTTTGGAACGATAAGGATTTATTCATCGATACAGTTGAATTTTCATACAATATAGTCAATACAAGTTCTGTAGTATACACCAATGGAGTTGCAGAAATCATCTCTTCCAATTTCACAGATAACTTTAATCTTGGAAACGGTGGTGCAATCAATAACGCCAAATCATTATCCGTTAAAGACACAGTTTTCAATGAAAATGAAGGTTTAGATGGTGGAGCTATTTACAGTACTGGAATACTTGAAGTCTTAAACTGTACTTTTGAAGATAACACTGCAAACGGATATGGTGGAGCAATCTACAATGGGGGTGAAGCAAATATCTTCAATTCAACATTCACCGGAGCATCCAGCGAAAAAGACGGTGGTGCCATTTATAACAATGATAAACTGGCCGTGGATAATTCCACATTCGTTGGAGATACCGCAACTGGTAATGGTGGAGCAATTTACAACAACAAATCTTCAGTAATTACAAAATCTCTATTCGGAATCAACTTTGCTGAAGAATGTGCAAACATTTACAATGCAGGAGATATTCAATTCAGCGATAACATATTTGATTTCTATGATGTAATATTAATAGTGCCGGATGGCGAATACGGCATTCCTACAACAATTACAGGTACACTTAACCCTGAATTCAACATGGACATTCAAGTATTATTGCCTGGATTTGTTAACAATAAGGATGCTTCTGTCATCATTTCAGACGGCGTATTTGAATATGTTACAGACATTTTGCCAAGAGGCACTTATGATGTCATATTGGATGAAGTCATTTATGACGGCTACGGCAACATCTATTATGGTGAAGCAATAACTGACAGGCTTATAATACATAAGGCGAACGTCTACATCAATCTGACTGTAGATGATGTTGTTATACGCGGTGAGACTGGTTCACCTGTTTTAAAGATCAGCGCAAGTAAAGACGGATTAGTCAATATTCTTTTCAATAACAAGTTTTCAAATGTCACTATTACTGGAGGTCAGGCTACAGTAACACTGGATGCTGTCGGTGAAGGAAAATACAGTGTATTGGTTGTCCGTGAAGGTGATGAAAACTATAACGATGCGGCAAACCAAACCACATTCAAAGTCAGCAAATATGAAGGCAACTTCATTGTCAACAGTACAGGCAATCAATTTGAAACATTACGTGAAGCCCTTGCAGATACTTCAAATGATGATGTCATTTATGTAATGGAAGGAACCTATTCCAGTGCTGACAATTTAGGTTTGACTATTTCAAATAAGAAATTAACTATAATTTCACTTGGAGATGTTGTTTTTGATGCAAATTCAACTGATTTAAGGTTTTTGACTGTTGATAAAACTGCTGATGTTACACTATGTGATGTTGTACTCATTGGATTTAATGCTAAAAATAAGGAGGAAGTCATTCTCAATAAGGGTAATTTTACTTTTGATGGCTGTACCATTACCAAATATAATTGGGTTAGTGATGCAGGGGGTTCAAGGTTTATTGATAGTGAAGGAAATTTAAATATTATTGACTCCGAATTTTATGACAATGTAATTTACACTTTGATTCATGCTACTGATGGTGAGGTTATCATTAATGGATCAGAATTTGAGAACAATACAATCAAATCAGGATTCATTAGTTTACACTCACTGAATTCAGCAAAAATTATATCAAATGTATTTGCTGAAAACATAATATCCGAACAAGATTTCCTTTTTGTTTCACGTTCTAAAGATGTTTTCATCAATTCTGAGTTTTACAATAACCAATGTGACTATCTTATTTTAGCATATTCCAACACCAACATGCTTGTTAATAATTCCATATTCATAGGTAATACTGTGAAAAAAATACTCCGCACAAATGCCAATGATCAAAGTATTATTTCAGAGAGTGTATTCACAAATAATACTGCTGAAAATGTTGTTTTAAGCAGTGACAAAAAGCTATCAGTTCTTGAATCCACATTTTCAGACAACACACTTTCAGACAACGGTGCATTAAACATTGCATCAGGAAATGCAATTGTCAACGGCAGTATCTTTTCAAACAATAAGGCAAACAATTACAGAAACATCTATAGTGCTTCCAGTAATGTGAACATTACCAATTCAGTATTTGATGCTCTAAACGTTGATTATACTGTTTATGATATTGACTATGGTCAAACTGAAACAATTGAGGGTAGCATTGATATCGGTACAAACCTCAAATTCGCTGTTAATCTAGACATTAACAACAAAATCTATTCAGTCAACGTAACAAACAATGGCTTCACCTTCAATTCCGGTGTTCTTAACGGTGGAGACTATAATGTGGTATTAAATCCTAAAGATAATAATTCAAACACTTTTGTATTTGATAAAATAACCAAAATATTCACTGTCAAGCGTGTAGATCCTGGATTAAGCATTTCAATAGCAGACATTACTGAAGGGGAAAAATTAAAAGTTAATATGACAATCAGCAAAAATATCACTGCTCGTGTTGTCTATGAACTGAACGGTAATACATATAATAAGAATCAACTGGAAAATCTCACATTGAAAGCGGGTAATTATTTGATTACCGCAATGTATAGGGGAGATAAAAACTACCTTGCAGCTACTGATATGGTTAATGTGAAAGTTCACAAAATCGCTCCAAACATAACCGTCAGCGATGCTGTAGTTAACTACACTGATGAGATTAAAATAAATGTGACTGTCGATGTTGCCGATTATTACACTGTATTTATAGGCAATGAATCAGTTTCATTATATGTTAAGGATAACGCAACATTCACATTCCCAAGTGAAGAATTCAAACCGGGCAGCTATGAAATCATCGCTTATGTATTTGAAAGTGACGATTATGCTGAAGCATATGGCTATGCCAATTTAACAGTTAATAAAGCTGCTACTGGAGTTTTCAATTTATCCGATGATTTAATTGATTATGGCGAAAATGCAACCATTAGCGTAGAAGTTCCGGTCAATGCATATGGAAACATTGCATACAAGGTATATGATGAGAATATGGAACTGGTTTATAATATAACCCAATCCTGTCTGGATGAACTTGTTGTTCCTAATTTGCGTGCAGGAAGATATACTGTCACAGGTGCTTTTGAAGGCGATTCCTACTACACTAATGACTCCACAGTCAATTCAGGTGTAATATATGTCAATCCGGTTATAGCCATTATAGTATCTGATATAACCTATGGTGAAAATGTCACTGTCACTATTGAGACTGATATTGACGGCGAATATCTTGTTTATGTAGGAAATGAATCAAACGTGGTTACTGTTAAAGACGGTGTTGGAAACGTAACAGTTTCTGATTTGACTGTTGGAAGCTATGTTGTTAATGTCACTGCTGTTGACGGCAATTATTCCGCATTCAATGAAACAGTATTCGATGTAGCTCTTAAATCCATTTCCGCTATTGTCTCTGTTGGAAATATCATCTATGGTGAAGAAGCTATTGTCACTGTTTACGGTGAAGTTGATGGCGAATACATTGTAGAGATATATAATCAAAATTACACTGTAAATGTTGCTGACGGTAAAGGAAATACCACTATTTCCGATTTGGTTGTTGGTGAAGATATTTTAGCTTCAGTATCCATTGCCGACGGTAACTATAGTGCATACAATACTACAACATTCAATGTGGTTCCTAAACAGATACCTGTAATCATTTCAGTTGGAGATACTCAGTATGGTGAAGATGCACTTGTTACTGTCCAAGCTGATGTTGATGGGGATTACACTGTAAATATTAGAGATGTAAACTATACCGTATCTGTAGATGGAGGAAAAGGAGTTAAACTTATTCATAATTTAGATGTTGGTGAAGATATTTTGGCTTCAGTATCTATTGCCGACGGTAACTATAGTGCATATAACACTACAACATTTAACGTGATTCTTAAGAAAAACACTACAATCGATGCCGTTGCTAAAGTTAATGGAAACAAGGTAACAGTAACTGTTACTGTTGATGAGAATGCTACTGGTTATATTGGCTTAACACAAGCAGGCTTAACTATGTTTGTTGCTTTGGAAAATGGAGTGGCAACTTACACTGATACTGTGCCTGCTGGAAGTTACAATGTTGAAGTGACATACACTGGCGATTATTACTTCAATGAAAACAGCACCAGAGTGTTATTCACAGTTGTTGAATTTACTAAAGACAACACTCCTATCAGTATTGATGTTTCTACTGTTGAAAATAATGTTACTTACACTGTTAATGTGAATCATGATGCTTCTGGTATTGTTAGGTTTGAGGTTTCCGGTGCTGCGGAGTATGTTGTTTATGCTGATGTTTTAGATGGTGTTGCTGTGATGGGAGATGTTCTTGAGGCTGGTGATTACACTGTTGTTGCCACTTATATGGGAGATAATAGGTTTAATACCAACGTCACTTTAGAAAACTTCACTGTCAAGGGCCATGTTAAAAAGGATACTCCTATAAGTGCTTCTGCTAGTGTTAACGGAAACAAGGTTACAATTACTGTTACTGTTGATGAGAATGCTACTGGTTTTATTGGCTTAACAGAATCCGGTTCAACTTTCTATGTTGCTTTGGTA
>NZ_JAFQSO010000020.1 GCF_017409525.1 Methanobrevibacter sp.
TCTTTTACTGAGCAGTAATCCAAATGTCATCAATGTAAAATGCAGAATTTGTATTATTGGTATTATTTGCAAAATTAAATTGGATTTCTGCTATGTTTTCAAGACTTGTTGAAGTTATTGTTATTGTTTGAATATCGTCGGATGTAGGGACGGTAATTGTTATTGTTTCTAATGCTTCGTTTGAGTTATCAATTTGCAGTAAATGGCAGCTAAGACGTGCTTCAGGAGAGTATATTTTTGCTATGCAAGTTATTGTCTTATCCTGTAGCTCATAGGAGGTTCTGAAACGATACCATGCTCTATTATTTTCATTTCTTATTAGTTTGAGACTATAATTTCCATTATATGCCCAAGTATTGGATATTTCTGGGGTTAGGCCCTCTCCCATTGAAAATGGTTGTAAATTATTTCCAGCATCTCCACAAGTCCATTGATTATGGGTTAGTAGATTATTCTTATCTTTTACTGTCTTAAATCAAGTATATTATAAAGTTTTTAATTATTCCTTTGTTTGAAGTATTATTGCTTGACCACCCAATATTTAATGGACTGGATGGTGCAGCAATCGGAGTTAAAGCAATCCCATTTCTGGATATGTTTATTCCAGTTGAGGTAACTTCTGCATGATATTCCCCAGTTTGATTTATACCTATAAAGTTATTATTTGCTCCAATATACAATCGTATTGTTCCAGTTACGGCCACTATTTCGAATTCAATAACAAAAGGCATATTACTTGAATAATCACTATTTGGAATTATAGCATTACCCCAGTTGACTGTTGGAATATATTCTGTTCCAGTATCTCCAACAGTAAATGTTGCACTGTTTTTATTCCAACCAGTATTGTTGTTATTTGATGTAACCCCTATGTCGTAGAATAGATATGTTTTATTCTTATCTTTTACATAATCTACTCATTTTTATAGTCAATATCTGTTGACTTACACATAAAATTCAAGGTGAAAAAAACCATGACATTTAGAATAGAACCTCAAATAATTACTGAAAAAGTACCAATCAACAATGAAAAAAATCAAAAAATGGACATGTTGAAAATCAAAGTTCACACAGATTTTCCAAATGCTCCACTTGAAATAAAACTAGATGAATCTTCCGCATTCAAAACACAAACAGATGACAACGGTGTTAGCGAATGCAGTACAAGTCTAATACAAGATTACCATATTATTGTAAATATTGCAGACAATACTTTTGAAGAAGATATCAAAATAGATGAAATTTAAAGGAAGTTTCCATTATGGTTAATGAAGATTTTAAACGGTTCCACCACGAACCGTATATGAATCCAAATAATTATGACTTATATTTTAACCCTGAAGAAGTTCCTTCAAATATACGGGTTGAAAACGGTCGTAACTTGGAGAAACGTTTGAATAAGTTAATTTCCCCTACGCAATTTGTACATTTGAATATTGATTCTGCAACGTTACCTGCAGATAATAATGTTGTACTTTATGGTGAAATGTTAGTTAATGGCAAGAAGGTGAGTTTTATATGATACGTTTTGGTGTAACTGGAAAGTATACAATTACAATCCCTTTGCAGGGAATGTTTTTAAACGAAAAAATTAGTTTCACAAATCATAACTTAATCACCATGTTTGGTGAATCATTCTTCCTAAACAGATGGATTAATGATGTTTTCAATCCAATTGAATATATTGCAATTGGTAATGGTACTAATACTCCGCAGAAAACTGATTTAAGTTTGGGGAATGAAACAAGTCGTAAACGTTGTGTTTGTGAAGCTGACTTAGAATATAAACGATTAATATTGAAATGTAATTTTAAAGCATCAGAAATATTAGGTACAAGTGAGATTGGTGTGTTCAATAATCAGATCATGATTAGTCATGATACTTACGAGCAGATTGATGATAATTTCTTATCTGGTGCGGTTGGCGAAGTTAACGTTGAATACATATTCCAATTATCTACAGGCACAATCCGTCGGGGATGGCAGGAATCTGTTGAAGGAAGTAATATTTTTTATGTTCCTGAGAAGAATAATGTTGTTATGGTTTTTGAAA
Source organism: Methanobrevibacter sp. (assembly GCF_017409525.1). NCBI lineage: Archaea > Methanobacteriati > Methanobacteriota > Methanobacteria > Methanobacteriales > Methanobacteriaceae > Methanobrevibacter > Methanobrevibacter sp. The sequence continues at coordinate 2,054 of NZ_JAFQSO010000020.1, forward strand.
ACCGTACCGGAAGTGGATATAGGAGATTAACTAGTTTGGAAGATTTGTATACAATAAAAGGAGGTTATTATTATGACTCCGAATCTGAGAATTTGTATATTCGACCAACACGTGATGCTGATAGTATAAGTGATATTGATGATGAAGAAATTGTTGTGCAGGTGAATTAATTATGTCTGAGAATTGTAATCCTGAATATAAAAATTTAAATAAGATACAATCATTTGGTGAACAAATGTATGCTACTGTTCAAGTGATGGAACAAGCTTGTAAGAATGATGAATATTTGAAACAAGAAACTGAAAGACTTGATTATTTAACTCCCCCTGCTGTAAAGAAAAGATTTAACCCTCCATTAGTGGATAGTGATAAATCATATGGTTTTCAAGTTAATGGTTTGGAAAATACTGTTATGTTTAATTCAGATACTAAAAAAGTTTTGAATATTGATTTCAGTGATGATTCATTTTTGGATATGAGTGTTTCTGATTGCGTGATTGAAAAATATCATACAATCGATAATTCTGGTGCAGTTAGTATTCATAATCGTGCAGTGTTACCTAAAAAATCAATTGTAGAAGAAGATTTCACCACCGCACATTTACCCACCACTACTCCTAACAGTTACTGGTATGTAGGGTACGATAAAAGTAAACCATACACTTTATATCCAGAATGGATGAAAAATTGGAAAGCTTTGACAATTCCCTCAATCGTTAGAGCTCAAACTTTTAAAGCGACTAAAACTGGAGTATTGCAATCAGTTTCATTATTATTAGAATTAAACGGCACTAAATGGTGTGGTTGGGGGAGTCCATTAGTTGTTCAAATATGGCCAACAAAAGCAGAAACAGTTCCTAAAACTGAATGGGACAATAAAAACAAAAAATCTGTTCCAACCACAGGTACTGAAACAATACATGTCCCAATCACAAAATTACCTAGAAACAATCAGTCATCCATGGCGTATTATCCTTTAGCTGAAGCAAGTTTTGAGTCAAGATTTGTATTCCCTGGATTGCAAACCTTTGTATTTGACAACCCATGTAATGTAACTGCAGGGGAATATTATGCAATTGTTGTATTCTGTCCATTAGCACATTGGGAACAAGCACCAAGAATAGGAGGATTCCTTCCAAACAGTAAATATAAATATGAATATGGTGATGCATTCCTAAGTGAAGATAACGGCCGTACATTCATAAGATATGGTAAAAAAGATAGTGATAAAATCAATTATAAACTTGGGAAATATGAACCCGCAGACTTTGCTTTTGAATGTAAAATTGTTCAGGAACACGAAGAATATGTTCCATTTGATAGTCAAGTTGAAGATTATAATTACCTTTACTTTAAACCTATTTTCACAAATCCAATTACAGGGGTGCAAATTAGTGCTCGTTGTAGTGGATGGGATGATACAGATCATGAAGATGGTAAATTCCTAGAATTTGAATATTCCACAACAGGTAACAGGAATAATCCTGATGATTGGATAACATTAGGAACTAGTCGTGCAGCTATTAGTGATGGGCCTACCGTATTATTTTTACGTGCCAAAATGTGGCAAACATCCACAAATAATGCTTTAACACCTTCCATTCAGGAAGTTACTGTTGAAATTGACACTACACTTCCAAGGGAAATGTATGTTCGTACAGTAATGTATAATCCGAAAATAACACCAATGCTCGGTGCAAGTGTTTGGGGAAGTGTTAATGCTCCATTCAATTGCGAATCGAATAAAGTTGAATGTAGTGCTGAACTAATTCAAGATACAATCATTCCTGAACAGTTTAGAATAATCACAGTTGCAGAATTAGATGATTACACTTACCTGGATGAAATTAACGAAACATATATTACAGGACAAAGCAATGATGACAGATGCACTTACCTAGTGAATAATCCGAATATCATTGAAGCATTAAAGAAAATGAATGTTTATGTTAAACCATATACTTACGTTTCTGATTCCAGTATTACAAAATATTTAAGTTTCGATGGTGGATTGGATGATGATGACAATCAAATAATCGCAGGATTCCATTGCAGTAAGTCTCCTGCTTATCCCATATTGGATTGTATTATGCATCCAACAGCAGAAGAATATGTGCAAGCATATGGGGAATGGTATGATTATACTGTAGATTATGATAATGACATTATAACTTTCGACGAAACAGTCATATCAAACATGCCAGTTGGAAATTTAACTATAAGTTATAATCCAGTATTCATACAAGGATTAACCAATGAAGAAATGCCTGTTATTCTTGATTATTTCCAGGAAGATATTCAAGTTACAAATGAAATCTTAGAAGAAAGGTATATTACTCTCCGTGCAGGCATGGTTGATCCAGTCCGCCATGTATACTTAAACAAGGGTGCTGATAATGAACGGGAATTAGTTGAAGATACTGATTTCACTATTGATTATCTTGAAAAACGCATAATATTCACAATATTAAATCCAAACACAGGTTCAACAGTATTAAGTTTAAATGATATTGTTACAATTATATACACTCCAAATATAGAAGAAAGCGGGTTAAGTATTGGTTATTATGCGAAACGTGATGAATCTGCATTGAATAAACAATGCACAATCAAACCAAATTATTTAGAATACAAGGTGTAAAAAATGGTGGATTATAAAACAAGAATTTTCTATGAAAATGAAACTGGAATGTTAGGTGCGGAAGTAAAATTATATGCTGAAGATGGTGAAAACATTGAGAATATCATCATCACTTCCGAATCCAAATTTCGTGAGATAGCAGATCGTATTCTTGAAATGGATGATACTTACATTGATATGGAAGAATTAACTCAAGTATTGGTAAATGCTTCTAACCAGTTACAAGTTAATGCTACTACCTTACAGGGATATGAACCTTCTGATTTTGCACGTGCCTTACATAGTCATAGCAATTATGCTCAAACAAATCATTCAAGCCCTTCCGATAGTTACGGTAAAGGAACAAGTAATAATTATGGGCATAATAAATTAGTGAATAATTTAACCAGTAACGCTTATGTTGATGGTGAAGCTTTAGCAGCTTATCAAGGTAAAGTTTTAAGTGATGCTATTGCTACTGCTAAATCAGATATTATGAAATGGACTGCAATCACATTATCAGGCCATAATAATGTTTCAGATTATTGTGCTTTAAGAGTGAATCAATCATTACGTCTTGCACATGTTGTTTATGGACGTTCAGGAGTGTTGAAAGGAGTTGGCTCCAGTAAAAATGATAATAATACTGACCAAAACCCGAGTCCATATTGGGTTGTGGGTGAAGCAACAAATGGTTTGATTTATCTGCATAAGAATGGGGCAATTCCATCAGAATATGCTCCAGTATCTAAAGTTTCTTCTGCTTACAGGTTAAATTCAAACATTGTTGTTTCAATCGATGATGCTGGTGCTATTTGTATCAATAATAATAATGGTTCAGGCAGTAAATCTGGAAATGGTCTGAGTTTGTACATGCAATTCCTTTACAAATATTAATCGGAGGTTAATTGCAATGCTTGATAAAGAAGAATTTTGTGATGGTTGCTGTTATCGTAGGACTTGCGACCATGACTTAGAAAAATGTTGTTATTTAGTTGGTGGAAGGTGTTCTCTTAACAAACACCCAAATCCAACTTTTATAGATTTAAAAAAATAAATGAAATAAGGTGTTGTTTTATGACTCGATTTTTAAATTCAGAAATGGTTAAAGCAAGCAAAACAATTCGAAATAATATTAAAAATGGTAATGGTTTGCCTAGAAGTATTAAAATGATTGATACTGATGGTAAAGTTCATACTGTTGAAAAAAAATATTATAATGGTCTATTTGAATCAAGAAATGTATTTACACTTAAAAATGGAAGGATGCCTAACTATGTTACTTTGAATCAAACTGCAAATAATCCTCTTGTGTTAAATTATCAAGATGATAAATATAGCTGTTGTGTAGCGTCATTTAACATGTGCGTTCAAATGTTATATGATTGGATACCTGAATCAAAAATAAAAAAATTATTCAAAACAAATCAATACGGTACATCTCCAGCGAATATGGTTGCAGGAGCGAAAGCTTTAGGTTATAAAGTTGAACAAATAGGTAGGAATTTTAGTAGTGTGCAAAAAGCAATTAGCAAAGGTTTCCCAGTACTAACACATTATGAAACCGCAGGTAAAACTAAACCGAAATGTGTTGGTTTTATTCAGAATTATGGGCATTATGGAATGATATATGGTGTGACTAAAGACGGTTATTATCTTTTCGCAGACCCTACAAAAGGACTTAAAAAATGTACACCAAAAGAGTTAGATTATGCGACAAATGGAAGAAGCTTAGGATACTATATGGTGGGATTAGTGTGAATCTTAAAGAAGAAAAGGTTTACATGAAAACTAAAATTAGAAATCTTAAACGTAAACATGCAAAGTTAATCCAGCATGCTGAGTTGATTGATGAAACTTTAGAAGTAGAGAAAGAAATTCAATCATATGAAAAACAATTAGAAATGTTACAATAGTGTCATATGAAGTATATATTATATTATAGAGTTTTCCAATATTTATGAAAAAATTTTTTAGATTAAATTTTTTTCCTGGAAGAGATCATCTAGTTGATTAGATATTTAGTTGCAGAGAATGTGAAAAATATTTTTTTGGTTGGATGTAAAACTAAATTGTTTCAAAAAAACTATTCCTATGTTTAAATTTAGATATGTGTAATTTTATAACCGTTATTTTAGAATATGTAGATTATTGATGAGAGTTTATTCTCTCATATTTTTTTCTCTTTTGGGAATTTTTTTTGGTCTATGGTTTTTAGTGGGAAACTTATTAGTGGGGGTCAACTGGCTACATTTTTTGTAGTTGGTTGACCCCTTTATTTTTTTTTAAATTTTTTTGGGTTGTCCTAAAAGTTTTTATACTATGTGTTATATAATCTCTTATAACAATTGTTAATCTAAAACTTTGATGTACAAAAAAGTACAACAATGTATAATTAGTTATTTATCTCTCAAAATACAGAAATAAACAGACAGAGAGAGCACAATTGTTAATCATATTTAGAATAATATTTATACTATATGTTATATTATATAATTGTATAGTAACTTTGGAGATTTTAGATGTTCGATGGTTTGAAAGGTGAAATCAACACTTTTAAAGAAAAAGATCCTGCGATGAGGTCATCAATAGAAATATTTCTATGTTATCCGGGATTTTATGCATTATTATTCCATAGAATCAGTCATTGGTTTTGGAATCATTCTTTAAAATTGTTAGCACGTATACTATCGACCATTTCTCGTTTTCTTACTGGTATTGAAATCCACCCTGCTGCACAGCTCGGTAAAAGAGTTTTCATTGACCATGGTATGGGCATTGTAGTTGGTGAAACAACCATTGTTGGTGATGATGTATTGATTTATCAGGGAGTTGTGCTGGGAGGAACTACAACCAGCAAGGGCAAAAGGCACCCGACTATTGAAAAGGGAGTAATTATCGGTGCTGGCGCTAAGGTGATGGGTAACATTACTATTGGTGAATATGCTAAAATTGGTACTGGGGCTGTAGTGCTAAAGGATGTGCCTCCTGAATCAACTTGTGTTGGCGTTCCCGGCAGAATTGTAAAATGTAAAAATCAAAGCCATGTTGTGGATTTGGAACACAATAAACTGCCAGACCCTGTTGCGGCGGCAATAAGGTCTCTAGAAAAGCAAGTTGAAGAAAACGAGAAGCTTATCCAAATTTTGCTTGATAAAAATGGAATATGTGTGAGTGAAGAAAAAATCAATGATGAAGTTGAATTTGGAGACTTATTAAAAGATAATCGTGATTAGTATGAAACCACCCTGTGAAATTGTAGTATGGTATGTTATACCTGCTATCAGATCTGAATTAGCTAAAGAACTTTTAAATTTAGGAATGAAACAGAAAGATGTATCAGAGCTTATGGATATTACACAACCTGCTGTTTCTCAATACATTACTGATAAACGTGGAAGTGGAATAAAACTGGATGATGATGTAAGAGCTATGGTTCATAAATTCGCTCGCGAACTATCTGAAGGTGAAGCTACAAAAATGGATTTGATTCCAAGAACATGCAATATTTGCAAAAGTGTAAGAACGGCAGATGTTTTAGAACAACTTAATATCGATAAATCTGAACTTGGTGAGGACTGTCAATCTTGTTTGGGTTCTGAAGCTAGTAATTGCTAAAATATTGGGATTTATAGTAAACTATTTAAACTATTAGTTTCCAATATTTTATTATACTTTAATTTTTAGTGGCAAGTTTACCGAGTGGCTTAGGTGTGTGGCTGCAGACCATAATACGGGGGTTCAAATCCCTCACTTGCCTTTTACAATTACTATTTTTATGAGGTTATTTTTATGGACGTTTATTCAACTTTAACTCGTAGTAAAGAGAATTTTGTGACTATTAATAAAAATAGAGTTAACTTATTTGTTTGCGGACCGACTGTATATGATGATGCCCATATTGGTCATGGAAGAACTTACATTTCATTTGATACTATTAAAAGATATTTGGAATATAGCGGATATGCTGTATTTTATATCCAAAACATCACAGATATTGATGATAAAATTATTAACAGGTCAAAAGAAAGTGGAATTCCAGCTAACGAGTTGGCTCGTAAGTTTGAAAAAAGATACATTGAAGACATGACTAAATTGAATGTCAATGGAGTTAACTTATTTGCAAGAGCAACCGATCATGTTGATGAGATTCTGGACCAAATTCAAAGATTAATTGACAAGGGTTTTGCATATGAAACCGAAGATGGGGTTTACTTTGAAATTGATAAGTTCCCAGAGTTCGGTAAATTATCCAACAGGAATATTGAAGAGTTAGAATCTCACAGGGATATTGCCGAGACTACAAAGAAAAATCCACAGGATTTTGCGCTTTGGAAAAAACGTGTCGGTACAGATGAGCCTACCTGGCCATCTCCATGGGGTGACGGCAGGCCTGGCTGGCACATTGAGGACACTGCCATTACAGAATACTATTTCGGCCCTCAATATGATGCTCATGGAGGAGGTCTTGATTTAATCTTCCCACACCACGAGGCAGAAATTACCCAAATGGAAGCGGTTTCAGGAAAAGCTCCAATGGTAAAATTCTGGTTGCATACAGGATTTTTAAATGTGAATGGGGAAAAGATGTCTAAATCTTTAAATAATTTCATCACTATCCGTGATTTGCTTAAGGATTATGCTGCTGAAACATTCAGGTTCTTTGTTTTATCAACTCACTACAGAAGCCCTATTGACTTTTCTAAAGATTCGCTCCATCAGTCTGAAAAAAGTTTAGACAGAATAAGAAAATACTATGAACTTCTAGATGTTGAAGTTGATGATGAAACTTATGAATCAGAAGTGTTGGCTTCCCACAAAAAGGAATTCTTTGACAGTATGGATGATGACTTTAACACTCCAAAAGCTATTGCAGCTATTTTTGGATTAATTAATGACACTAAAAACGATTTAGAATCATTCTCTGATGATGATAAAAAAGCCATTAAAGCATTCTTAGATGATGCGGCACATATTTTTGGTGTTAGCTTTGAGGTTGAAGAGGTTAACGCCGGGTCAGATGATTTGCTTAATTTGATTTCAGAAGTTAGATCAGAGCTCAGGGCCAACAAGCAATATGATTTGTCTGATAAAATTAGGGATGGCCTACAAAATTTAGGTTATGAAATAAACGATTAGGGGATTATTCTCCTCTTTCACTATTTTTTTTTCAATTTTTTGTTTAGGATATAACAACCTTTATATACTAAAAATAACAGATGTTATATCTGTATAACATAAGTTATATTTTATTTTTCTAATGATTTAATTTAGGCATACCAAAACATTTATATATAAAAAATAACTATTGTTATATAGTAATATAACACGTGATATATTTACTGAATTAATTTGTAAAGGTGATTATTAATGACAGATAAAAATTATAGATTAGCAACTTTGGGTGTACGTGCAGGACAACAACCTGACCCCGCAACTGGGGCTCAGGCAGTTCCTATTTATCAAACTACTTCATATGTATTTAAAGACTCAGATGAAGCTGCAAGGAGATTCGCCCTTCAAGAATTTGGACAAATATATTCCAGATTAACAAACCCTACCAGTGATGTATTTGAAGCAAGAATTGCCGCTATCGAAGGCGGTAACTCAGGACTTTCAACATCAAGTGGTCTTGCAGCAATTACATATGCTATTTTAAATGTAACTGTGCCTGGAGATAACATTGTCTCTGCAGATAACCTTTATGGCGGAACTTATCAATTGTTCAATTATACTTTCAAGGATTTGGCAAGGGATGTTAAGTTTGTAGATTCTCAAGACTTGCAAGCTTTTGAAGACGCTATCGATGAGAGAACAAGAGCAATTTATGTGGAATCTATCGGAAATCCAAAATTGGATGTTCCTGATTTTGAAGCATTAGCAGAAATTGCACATTCCCATGATATTCCATTGATTGTTGATAATACTGTAGGCGTAGGATTAGTTAGGCCATTGGAACATGGTGCAGATGTTATTGCAGCATCCGCAACTAAATATGTTGGAGGTCATGGTACTGCAGTTGGAGGATACATTGTAGATTCAGGTAAATTCAACTGGGGTAATGGCAAATTTGATAATTTCACAAAAGCGGATCCAAGTTACCATGGATTAGTCTTTTGGGATTCATTTGGAGATGTTCCTGAACTTGGAAATATTGCTTTTACTGTAAGGGCAAGAGCAAGACTTTTAAGAGATCTCGGAGCAACCCAAGCACCGGTACACAGTTTCATTTTCTTACAAGGGCTTGAAAGTTTAGATGTACGTGTAAAAAGACATTCTGAAAATGCCTTAAAAGTAGCCAAATTCTTAGAATCACATCCAAAAGTTAATTGGGTAAACTATCCTGGTTTGGAATCTCACCCTACTTATGAAATTAACAAAAAATACTTAAAAGATAATTTCGCAGGTATTTTAGGTTTTGGTGTTGAAGGTGGCGAAGAAGCTGGTAGGAAAGTCATTGAAAAACTTGAATTGTTCTCTATTCTTGCAAATATCGGAGATGCAAAAAGTCTTGCAATCCACCCGGCAAGTACAACACATCAACAGTTAACCCCCGAAGAACAAGAAGCTACTGGCGTTACACCTGACTTTATTAGGCTTTCTATTGGTCTTGAGGATGCAGATGATTTAATAGATGATTTAAGTCAAGCTTTAGATAATATCTGAGTAAAGTAACCCTTTACTCACTAAAAATATTTATATAATAAAATTTTACTTATAAAAAAAGACAATTGGGAGATAAAGAATGTATTTAGATAACTCAGCAACTACTCAGGTTAGTGAGGAAGTTTTCAACGAAATGAAACCCTATTTTAGAGAAGAGTTTGGAAATCCTTCCACTCTTTACAAATATGGTCGTGAGTCTAAAAAAGCATTAGACCAAGCTCGTCAAAGAGTAGCGGATGCTATTAATGCAAAACCAGAGGAGATTATTTTCACAAGTGGTGGATCAGAATCAGATAACCTAGCCATTAAGGGCATTGCTTTTAAATTGGCTAAAAAAGGTAAGCATATTATTACAACTGAAATTGAACACCCTGCTGTTAAAGAAACTCTTTATTTTTTAGAGTCACTTGACTTTAAGGTAACTTACTTGCCAGTTTATGAAAATGGTATTATTAGAATTGATGATTTAAAAGAAGCAATAACAGATGAAACAATTTTGATCACTGTTATGCATGCTAACAATGAAATCGGTACAATTCAACCCATTGAAGAGATTGGTAAAATCGCACGTGAAAACGGAATCAAATTCCACACTGATGCAGTTCAAAGTTTCGGTAAAATCGAAGTGGATGTTGAGAAATTAAATGTAGATTTATTGTCTTTATCTTCTCATAAACTTAATGGTCCAAAAGGTGTTGGAGCAATATATATTAAAAAAGGAACTAGACTAACACCTTTAATCCATGGTGGAGGTCAGGAAAGAGGAATCAGAGCTGGAACTGAGAATGTTCCGGGAATTGTTGGATTTGGTAAAGCATGTGAGCTGGCAAGCCAACAATTGGATGAGCATTATGAAAAGTTATCCTCAATTAGGGATGAACTAATTGAAAAAGTATTGGCCACTATTCCTGAAGCATATTTGAATGGGGATACTGAAAATAGATTGCCTAATTTGGTCAACTTCAGATTTAAAGCTATTGAAGGTGAATCTTTAATTCTTTTATTGGATGCTAAAGGTTATCAGGCTTCAACTGGTTCAGCATGTTCATCTAATAAATTGGAAGCATCTCCTGTCTTAACAGCTCTAGGACTTGACCCTGTTGATGTTCACGGATCTTTAAGAATTTCACTTGCACCTGAAAGTGATAGTTTTGATGTAGACGAATTTGTAAATATTATTGCCGAATCTGTTTCCAGATTAAGGGAAATGTCACCTCTTTGGAATCAGGAATTGGATTATGATGGCGTAATGTGTACAAAACATGGTGACGATTGTAGGATGTGTTAATTATGGATTATTCAGAAAAAGTTATGGACCATTTTGCAAACCCTAGAAACTGTAGAAAAATGGAAGATGCAAATGGTGTTGGAACTGTCGGAAACCCAACCTGCGGAGATTTAATGACTATTTACATTAAAGTTAATGATGATGAAGTAATCGAGGATATTAGCTTCCAGACATTCGGTTGTGGAGCAGCAATTGCAACCAGCAGCATGATTACAGAAATTGCAGTTGGAAAAACTTTGGATGAAGCATTAAAAATTTCTAGAAATGATGTTGCAGATGAGTTGGATGGTCTTCCACCTATAAAGATGCATTGTTCAAATCTTGCAGCCGATGGACTTCAGGCAGCAATTGAAAATTATTATGAAAATAATCAATAATAATAAATACTTTGTTAAATAAACTATCTTTAACTTATTTAAGGAGATGTTTTATTATGGCAAAAATATTAAAATGTAATGACTGCGGAAGTATTATCCAAGTTTTAGCTGAAGGCGATGAAAAAGTATGTTCTGACCACATGCTCGAATTTCCTATTCAAACAGAAGGAGAAAAATCTCCTAAACACAAACCAGTAGTTGAAATCGATGGAGATAAGGTTACTGTTAAAGTTGGTGAAGCGGCTCACCCTATGGATGATGACCACTACATTCAATTTTTAGTTGTTGAAGCTGGAAATGAACAATATGCAAAATGCTTCAAACCTGGAGATGTTGCAGAAGCAACTTTCACTGTAAACTCTGCAGATGACGTTGTAGCATTAGCATTTTGTAATCTACATGGCCTTTGGTCTAGTGAATAAGTTTAAATTTATTTAAACTTCTTTTTTTTATTTATTTTTTTATGAAAAATTTTAATTACTTGTTTTTATATAGTATACATTGTGTCTAATTATAGTAAGTTAATAATTTTTATTGTAGTTTTAGCTCTAATTTCAACAGCCATCCTTTTTATTGATAGTTCTACTGATAGTATGAATAAATCCATGCATGAGATTAGTGATGGAATTGTACATGGAGATAGTGATTATAACGAAGCTGTTGATTTAGTTAACGATAAGAATTATCAAGGTTCAATGGAAAAAGCAAAATCTGCCGGAGATAATTATAATAAGAGTTTATCTAAATTATTGGAGATAAAAAATAATTTTTCAGCTGATGTAAATCCTGTTCATCAAGATTATATTGATACGGTTATTAACGAAGTTGAACTAAAACTTGAAGCTGTTGATTTATTAATGCAAGCGATAGATTGCTTTAAAGTTAATTCAAATTCCACTGGCAGTAATTATGCTTCTCAAGCTAATGATAAAATGAATCAAGCAATAGTGTATCAAAATCAAAGAGAGGAAATTGTAAGCAATAATTCAGATTTATTTAAGCAAGAATTTACTATTTAGCAAGGGGTTTTATATTTGAAAACTAAATGTCCGAAATGTAAAGGGATAGGTTCAGTCGTTGTGGACTATAAAGAATGTGATGCCTGTGGCGGAACAGGATATGAAGAAGATTCATTTGATGTAGGTAGTCATTTTAAAGGCGTTACTAGTAAGGCTAAAGCAAAATTTGATTTAGGTGGGGATGAAGATATCCCATGTGAAGTATGCAATGGAAAAGGGCAAGTAGAAGTATTTGATGACTGTCCACATTGTGGAGGAACTGGTCAGATTAATGTATGTAGAGATTGTGGAAAATTAATAGATGATAAAGATGATATATGCCCTGAATGTAGTGAAAAAAGAAAGGTTGAAAAAATGAAACATGATGAATATGTCGCTCGTCAAAATCAAGTAAGGGATGTCTATGTTTTAGATTCCTTATGTAAAATGAGGGATATTGATAAAGATAAATTGTATCAAGGAAAAATTACCAGAATAGAAAAATACGGTGCTTTCGTATCATTAAATAATAATGTTTGGGGACTTATGAGAGGGGATGTTTCTGAATATAATGTTGGTGATGAGATTATTGTATTTATAACAACTATTAAATCCAGAGAAAACAAGATTGATTTAGCGCCAGCTTATGTAGATAAATACAGGCTTATAAGATTAACAAAATCAATTCCAAGAACTCTCATCAAGCAACTTGATGAAAATAAAGGTAAAATAGTTAGAATTGATGGTGAAGTTCAACAAATTCAGCAAACATCAGGACCTACAATTTTCATGGTTGGTGATGAAAGTGGCGTTAGCGAAATAGCAGCTTTTGATAAGGCTGGCGAGAGGTCTTATCCTGAAATTGAAGTGGGGGATGCGGTTCAGGTTTTAGGTGAAGTTAATGAACATGGCGGAAAAACACAAATCGAGTCATCTTCAATGACTAAACTTAATGAAGAAAACACTCGCAAGTTACGAGCTTTAATAGATGATGCATTAAATAAAAGAGCAGAGCCTGAAGATGTTGATTTCTTAGTTCAAAGTGATGTTTTAAATAGGCTTAAACCAAAAATGAGGGAAGCCGCCCAAAAAATTAGGAGGGCAATACTTGATGGCAGAACAATTTTACTTAGACACCATAATGATGCAGATGGTATCTGCGCAGGTGTTGCAATGGAAAAGGCTTTAATTCCATTGATTGAAGAGGAAAATCCAAGCAATGATGCTCAATATTACTATTTCAAACGTTCACCAAGTAAAGCTCCATTTTATGAATTAGAGGATGTTGTTAAAGATTTATCATTTGCCCTGGAAGACCAGGAAAGGCACGGGCAAAAATTACCTCTGATTGTTCTATTGGATAATGGTTCAACTGAAGAGGACATAGTGGCATTGATGCAAGCTAAAATTTATGATATTGAGGTGGTTGTAATTGATCATCACTCTCCAGGGGAATTATTGACTAAAGATGAGCAAAATGGTGAAATTTATGGAGCGACAGTTGCTGTTGATGAATATGTCGATACTCATGTAAATCCTTATTTGGTTGGAGGCGATTCGCAACTTACGGCAGGTGCTTTAGCCACTGAAGTTGCAAATATTATTAATCCTGATGTAAAAGAGTTAATAAAACATTTGCCTGCAGTTGCAGCATTGGGGGATCATGCCGAATGTGGTGAAGTCTATCAATACTTACAGCTTGCAAGTGAGAAAGGTTTTACTAAGGAACATTTGGCTAAAATAGCTGAATGCGTTGATTTTGAAGCATATTTCCTGAGATTTATGAATGGTAGGGGAATAATGGATACAATTTTAGCTGTAGATAATTTGGATAAGCATGAAAAAATGATTGATGCGTTATACAAAGAATATCAAAAGAGGGTGGATACTCAACTTAAAGCGGCTCTTCCAAATATCAAGAGAACACAACTTGAAAACGGCATTTACTTCAATCTTATTGATGTTGAAAAGTTTGCGCATAAATTCACGTTCCCGGCGCCTGGAAAGACATGCGGATTTGTCCATGACCATATCATTAAGGAATTGGGTGAAGACAAACCTATTGTCACATTAGGGCACGGGCCTGATTTTGGTGTGTTTAGAGCAACCGATGCGGTTAATGAGGAATTTGGATTTAATGTAAATGATATAGTGTCCACCATGATTGAAAGAGTTCCTTCAGCAGGCATTGATGGTGGAGGCCATGAATGTGCCGGTTCTATTAAATATATTGAGGGACTTGGCGATGAAGTTTTGTATAAAGTAGTTGAGGAAATTCAATCCTTGTCGAGGAAATAATGTGAAAAATGACTTTTGAAAATTATTGCAGGAATTGTGGTCATAGAATACTTCCCGGTGAACCTTATTGCACAGAGTGTGGTCAAAGCACGGGTTATATTGATGCTAGTGATAGCAATGTTTTCACTTTTCCGATTCACAACATCGGTTTTTTTGATTTGGATATAGATTTTTCACCATATATTGAAAGCAATAGGAAAGATTTCAAATATGAAATCTGCTCTTGCGGCTATTTGATTGATGTAGATGATGATTATTGCTCTATGTGTGGGGCTAAAAAAACTAAAAGCAGATTTTCCAGACTTTTTAAGAATAAATCTGAACCTTCACTTTTTATGGACAATGTTTTGTGCGAATGCGGCGCAGTCAATTCTAGGGAGAATATATTTTGTGAAATGTGCGGAAGACAGCTGAAAGAAGAAATTCAATATTCAAATGATAATTATAGCAATTTTAATTTGGAGTTTAACGAGTCGGTCTTTTGCTTTTGCGGTGAAGAAAATGAAAAGTTCTCTCAATTCTGTAGAAATTGCGGTTTGCCGTTGGTTAACTATGGAAAATCTGGGGAGATACGTATTTTATGCACTTGCTCTACAGTAAATGATTCGACCTCTGATTTCTGCATTGAATGCGGGACTAGTTTAAATAAAGAAAATTCAGTTATTATTTGTATTTGCGGTGAGAAAAACCCTGCAAATTCAAGATTCTGTGAATCTTGCGATAGGCCTTTGAATCCTCAAAGGTCACTGAAGACCAGATACATCTGTTCATGTGGTGAAATTTTAGGTTGGGACACGGAATACTGCCATAACTGTGGAAAGAATATTAAAAAGGCTTTACTTCGTAGAAATTCTATTAATAATACAGTAAAATCTCTCAAGAACTTATTCAGGTAGTGGTTTAATTGAAAAGCTGTGACGTTTGCGGAACATTTAATCTTAAGGAGAATAAGTATTGCACTCACTGCGGCAATAAATTCATAACGGAGCATATCTGCCCTTACTGCGGTGCAACCAACTTGGACTATTCGACTCATTGCGTCAGATGCCAAAAGCAGATTAATCCGATAACTATTGATGATTTTGATGTGTTATTCGATGAATATAATCACGATTTGCTTTTAAATGCTGAGATAAGCGACTTTGAATATTCCGAATTGTTGTCGGATATTTTCATTAGGGCCAGTTATATCGATATTTACGGTAAAACTGCAAAGGACAAAATTCTGAATTTTGCCAGCATATTCACGGAATGCAAACCTAAAGCAAGAGGATATGAAAGAGGCTATATTTTCCTTGGAAACTGCATATATTATGATGACCGCTTGGATGATTCGGTTCAAATAGCCACCATCATACATGAACTGGCTCATTATTTTTTGTTTGAGATAATTGAGGATTTATTATGTTTCATTTTTAAGGTTAGACCTTCCACAACATTGCAAAGTTTAGTATGGTATTTTTTAACGCTTCCTGAATTTAAAATTATGAACGAATACTGTGCGCACACGGTTGAAGGCAGGTTTGTTCCATATGGATTCCAGAATTACGGTTCATTCAATGCGTTGGTAAAAAATACGGACATTGATGATGAATCAATAAACACGATGATTGTTTTTGGAAATACTTTTGCAAATGAGATTATCACATATATGGAAAAATATATTGATGATGATTTAAGGCAGGAAATTAAAATTCAGTATCGAAAGGATCAAAATTCACCGTCTTATGAGTCAATTTTCACAGAAACAAATGATTGCTTGCCTTTAAATTTGAAAAATAGTACTTTGATAAAAATTTTATATGATGTTTTTAAAGAAGCATCGCAGAATAATATTCGGGAAGATTTAGAAGGTATTAAAGAAGGAATAGAATTAGTTTAATCACTTTCTTCTTTTTTCTCCTTATCGTTGATTACCTCCAATACATCTTTTCCAGTATCGGTTAATCGATATAATCTTCCTTTACGAGCTTCTTCATTAATACATTCGACAATTTCTTTACTTTTTAATTCACTTAGAACTTTTGAAATATGATTAGTTCTAATTCCACTGTCTTTTGCGATGTTGGTTGGGATTTTTACTTCGTTTCCTATGGATTTTAATGTCTTTTCCCTGTATTTTGAAATTTGAACGTATGAAGTTAATTTCAAAAGCTCATCGTTTTCATTTGACATAATAGAAAATTATATTCTTTATATTATAAATGTTTTATAACATTTTATTATTTTATTATAAGTATCTTAAACACCTTTTCATCGGTTTTGGTAGTATGTTGAGATTAAAATATATTTATAGTAGTTTAGTTAAAGATAATAGTAATACTAATGGATTATTAGTTTGATAATATGAAATGCGAAAAGTGTGGTTTCGAGAATAAGAAGAAAGCAAAATTTTGTACTAAATGCGGTGCATCATTTGAGGAGAAAAAGACTCCAAAACCTGAGGAGTCTAATTCTAACAATAATTCGAAGTATGCAATAATAGCTTTGGTTGTTGTGATTATACTTCTTGTTGCAGCTGTTGGTTATTTTGCGGGAATGAACTCTAATTCTGACCAATCTGATGATTCACAGTCAGACCAATCTGATGAAGATGATGATAGTTCAGCTACAACTTCATCTCAAGGTTCTCAATCTGATGATGATTCAAAATCATGGGTATTGATTGGCAGTTATTCGGGTTCCGGTTCGGGTTCACAATCAATCACGGTTCCATCTGGTGATATTATGGTAAAGCTCTCAGCATATCCAATTAAGAATTATGCTTCAAATCATCTGTCTGTTTCAAATACACATGGTCAATCTGGAAGGGTTGACTGGGGTTCAACAAGTGCTGTTGAAACAAGATCTGATTCATTTACTTGCACTTTATCTTCATCAGATACATTTACAATTGATTATTATGAAACCGTAAGCTGGAAAGTTGAATTTTACAGGTATCAATAGTGATTTTTAATCACTTTCTTTTATTTTTTTGATAAATTATTAATATAATAAAACAATAAATTATTTACTATGTTTTTTGATTTAAATATTAAAGGAAGCAGCTTGGATGCTAATTTAAATTTAGCTTGTGAAGCTTCTAAATATGGCTGGAACCATATTAACTTTTCATATAATCAAAATGATTTCAAAAATGCTTTAAAGTTTAAACAGGAATTTGAAGATGGGTTGGAAAGCGTTATTGATTTTGATTATACTTTAGAAATTAAATCAGATAATGTTAATGAGATTCGCAAACTCACCAGGAAATTTAGAAATAAATCCTTATGTATTTCTGTTATCGGAGGGGATTTGAAAGTTAACAGGGCTGCTGTTGAAAATATACAGGTTGATATCCTCTCAAGGCCTTATTTAAGAAGATTTGACAGTGGCTTGAATCATGTTCTGGTAAAAGAGGCTGTAAGAAATAATGTTGCAGTTGAATTATGCTTTAATGATATTCTAAAAACCTATTTGTCCTATAGGGCCAAAGTAATTTCCAATTTTAAAGATATTTATACGTTATATAGGAAATTTGATTTTCCATTGGTTTTATCATCCAGGGCGGAATCCGTTTTTGATATCAGAACAACTCATGACTTCATGGCGGTGTTCAAACAGACAGGTTTGACAGGTGCTGAAATCGAAAATTCTTTTAGGACTGCTGGGAATATACTGGAATTTAATAAAAACAGGGACAAAATGATATTGAAGGGTGTTAGGAGGGTTAGCGATGAAGCTTAAAGTCTTGCCTCCTACGCTTAGAAAAAATAACAGGTATTTGACTATTGAAATCAAGATAGCATCTCCCATTACAAAGGATGATCTGGTTTCAATTATTTGGGATGCTTGCATTCGTTTTCAAGGAGAATCGAATACTGCTAATTTTAATTTATGGGTCATGAAATTTTTTGAAATGGATAAAAATGATGAATATTATTGTTATAAGGCTATTGTAAGGTGTCAAAGAGATTTTGTAGAGGATGTAAGATCTTCATTTGCTTTAGCAAATAAATATAATAACAATAGAATTGCCATTACAACAATTGGTTTGTCAGGCACTATTAAGGCATCACAGAAATACATTTAATTACTTTTTGTTATTTTAAAATAGAAAACTTTATAAATAATATATATTATAAATATCAATTGGATTTATGGAAGAAAGAATAAAATTATATTTTAATAAACTACAATGTAGTGATTAAAATTAAAATTGCCTTTTCATGGAGATTTGGTTTTGATTTTGAAATTAAATTTTTTATGTAGTTGAATTAAAATTTTTGATATTTATTAAAAAAATATTCTATAAATGTGAGGTAATATTATGCAACCTTTACAAAATGCTGGATATGATAGAGCTATTACTGTATTTAGCCCAGACGGAAGACTTTTCCAAGTCGAATATGCAAGAGAAGCTGTCAAAAGAGGAACTACATCTATAGGTGTTAAATGTTCTGAAGGAATTATTTTAGCTGTTGATAAAAGAACCACTTCTAGTTTAGTTGAAGCGTCATCTATCGAAAAAATATTCAAAATAGATGAGCATATTGGAGCAGCTACTTCTGGCCTTGTAGCTGATGCAAGAGCATTAGTGGAAAGAGCAAGAGTTGAAGCTCAAATAAATAAGATTACTTACAGCGAACCTATTAGAGTCGACAGTTTGTCTAAAAAATTATGTGACATGCTGCAATTATATACCCAGAATGGTGGAGTAAGGCCATTTGGTTCTGCTTTAATCATTGGTGGAGTATATGACGGCAAAGCAAAATTATTCGAAACTGATCCTAGTGGTGCATTAATTGAATATAAAGCAACTGCTATTGGTTCAGGCAGATCAGCTGCCATGGAAATTTTTGAAGAGGAGTATAGTGATGATTTAACCTTGGAAGGAGCTATCGGACTAGCTTTAACTGCTATTAATGAAGCCACTGACCATGACACCACTTCAAAAAATGTTGAAATTGCAGTAATTAAAAACGACGATGAAAAATACGTAAAACTTTCTCAAGATGAAGTGCAAAAATACATTGATGAAGTGCTCGTTGAAGAAGAGGAAGAAGATGAAGAAGAATCTGAAGAATTGTCCGATGATGAATCTGAAGATGATGAAGAATAAGTTTTATAATTTATCTGGTTAGGGGATGTTTCAATGGTCAATGTTGATGAAGCTATTATTGCTAAATATGAGTACTGCGGTGAACACTTTGAAATATTGGTTGACCCTGATTTAGCAGCAGATTTTCGAAATCCTGATGGTCCAGATGTTGCCATTGAAGATCTTTTAGCTGTTGAAGAAATTTTTAAGGATTCCAAAAAAGGAGATAAGGCTTCCGATGAAGCTATGAATAAAATATTCGAAACTACAGATCCTATTGAAGTTTCTAAAATTATACTTGAAAAGGGTACTGTTCAATTAACTGCGGATCAAAAGAGAAAAATGCAAGAGGATAAAAGGAAATTGGTTATTAACAAGATTTCCAGAGAAGCGATAAATCCTCAAAACGGTTTGCCTCATCCAGTTCAAAGAATTGAAAATGCATGTGATGAAGCAAAAGTAAAATTTGATCCATTTACTTCAGTTGATCAACAAGTACAAGCTGCTCTAAAAGCCATTAAGCCACTCATTCCAATCAGGTTTGAAAAAGTTAAAGTTGCTGTTAGGCTTCCAGGTTCTGCTGCAGGAAGTGCTTATTCTGTAATTCATGGATTTGGAGAAATTATCAATGAAGAATGGCAACAAGACGGCTCATGGATTGGCATCGTTGAAATGCCGGGGGGCCTTCAAAATTCTTTCGCATCTAAAATGGCTGAAATTTCAGGCGGAGCTGCAGAAACCAAAACTATAAACTAAAGCTTATGGGATTATTATGATATATGTGGAAAATAAAGATTTAGTAATTCCTGGTCAGATATTAGCTGATGAGGAATACTATTCAGGAAGAGGTACCTTTAAAGACAATGGTAAAGTTTGCTCTTCTTTAATGGGACTTGTTTCTTTAAGGAATAAAAAGATTAGAGTTATTCCTCTCAAAAGCAAGTATGTCCCTAAAAAAGGAGATGTTGTAATAGGTAAGATAAATGATGTCAGATTCTCAATGTGGGATGTTGACATTAATTCACCTTATTCCGGAATTTTACCTGCTTTTGAAGTGTTTGGTCGTGAGAAAAAAGAACTCAACAAAGTTTTCGATGTTGGGGATGTTCTATTTTTAAGAGTTGTCGACGTTGATGAAATCAAGAAGGCAAAACTCGGTTTAAAAGGAAGAGGAATGGGTAAATTTAAAGGAGGAATAATTGTTGATATTGCTCCAACTAAAGTTCCTAGATTAATCGGTAAAAAAGGTTCTATGATCAACATGATTAAAGACAAAACCAACTGTAAAATCGTCGTTGGTCAAAATGGTCTCGTTTGGGTTAAAGGAGACGAGGACATGGAACAGCTTACCAAGAATATTATTCATTTAATTGAGGCTGAAGCTCATACTTCTGGTTTAACTAATAAGATTAAAAACAAATTGTATTTAGCTATCGACGGTGAATTGCCACCTGAAGAAGTTTTCGAAGAGGAAGAGGAATTTGTTTTAGAAAAACCTAAACTTCAAAATTTTAAAGAAGAATTAGAACAAGAAGAGAAAGAAGCTGAAGAAAGTAGCGAAAAAGAAGATAAACCGGATATCGCTGAAGTTATTGAAGAATTAAAGAAAAAAAATAAAAATAAAAAAGATAACGCCATATCTTATGGTGATAACTCAAATAATTCTTTTATTTTGAATAATAAATGATGATGATTAATTCTTCGTATTATAAGAGGTTGATATAATGTCTGAAATGATAAGAGAAGATGGTAGGAAATTTGATGAATTGCGCCCTATCAAAATTGAAGCAGGAGTTCTCGAACGTGCAGATGGTTCTGCTTATTTGGAAGTTGGAGGAAATAAAATTTTAGTAGCTGTTTATGGTCCTAGAGAATCATACATTAGAAGATTGCTCGAACCAAATACTGGAGTAATCAGATGCAGATATAATATGGCACCATTCTCAGTAGATGATAGGAAAAGACCAGGTCCAGATAGAAGGTCATCTGAAATTTCTAAAATCACAGCTGACGCTTTAAGACCAGCTTTAATGTTAGAAAATTATCCTCGTTCAATGATTGATATTTATATAGAAGTAATCGAAGCTGAAGGTGGAACTCGTTGTGCTGGAATCACAGCGGCTTCTGTTGCTTTAGTTGATGCAGGAGTGCCTATGAAGGATATCGTTGTAGGTTGTGCTGCAGGTAAAGTTAATGATGAAATTGTACTTGACTTGTCTGAAGTTGAAGATAAAGAAGGTCAAGCTGATGTTCCAATAGCTATGATGCCTAGAACTGGTGAAATCACATTATTACAAAGTGACGGTGATTTAACCGAAGAAGAATTCGCAAAAGCAATTGATTTAGCTATGGAAGGATGTCTTGAAGTAAGTAAGCTTCAAAAAGAGGCTTTAATGAAAAAATATTCTACAGAATAAGTGGGTGGATAATATGGAAATCGTACCGGAAATTACAAGACAAAGCATTACAAACCTTGTCAGTAATGATAAAAGAGAAGATGGCAGGGAATTAAACGAATATAGGGATGTTTCTATTGAAACTGATGTTATTTCTAAAGCTGAAGGTTCTGCTCGTGTAAAACTTGGTGGAACTCAAGTTATTGTAGGTATCAAACCACAACTTGGAAGCCCATTCCCAGACACTCCCGATTTGGGAGTTCTAATGACTAATTGTGAAATGTTGCCTATGGCTGATCCTAATTTTGAACCAGGACCACCTAGCGAGGATTCAATCGAGCTGGCACGTGTAGTTGATAGGGGCATTCGTGAAAGTGAATTGGTCGAATTGGATAAATTATGTGTAGAGGAAGGAAAGCATGTTTGGATGTTATTCATTGATTTGCATATAATTGATAACTGCGGAAACTTATTCGACGCAGCTGAATTGGCTGTAATGGCCGCACTCAAATCTACTAAATTGCCTGTTGCAAGCATCGTGGATGAAGAAGTGGTCATTAGTGAAGACGAAACCTTTGAATTGCCAATCAATAATGAAGTAGCAATGTGTACTTTTGTAAAGATTGGTGATAAGATGGTAATTGACCCAACATTAACTGAAGAAAAAGTGGCTAGTGCCCGTTTAAATGTTGGCGTTACTAAAGAAGGCAGAATCTGCGCAATGCAAAAAGGCGGTAAGAAACCTTTAACTAAAGATGAAATTCTTTATTGCGTAAATACGGCAATTTCAAAAACAAAAGACTTAATGGAAAATCTTTAAATGTCTGATGGACGATTAAGATTTCTAAATTCTTTTTTTTCTATTTTTTTATTATCAATTAAAACGAATTTTGCATCTATTTTTTCAATCAATCCTTTGATATGTAAAATATCATGATTGACTAAATCTTCAATGATTGGAATAATATTTTTACTGTAGATTGAGTGAAGAGGCTCTGATGTTTTTAATTTATTTTCAGTGTCATGGTAAGGAACGATAGCCTGATAATCCACATCAATTTCTGAAAAAATAGTATTTATATAATTTTTTGAAACATAGGGGCTGTCACAGGGCAATACCAGTGAATAATCGCTTGTGATATATGAAAGCCCGGTCATGATTCCAGGCATTGGGCCTTTATTTTTTATCTTGTCTTCAGCAAATGTGATGGTGTATGTGTATTCAGTAGGATTTATAAATTCACAATACCTGTCAATCCTTTCTTTATCATTTAAGACAATAACAACTTCGTTTATTTGGTGGTTTAAAGTAGAAAGTATGTGTTTTATCATAGGTTTATCTTGAATAATCATAGATCCCTTGTCACGACCCATTCTTCTACTCTGCCCTCCACATAAAATGATGCAAGATTTAATATTTTCGTTATCTTTAATTTCACTACTCATATTAAATCCTCCAAAAATTTAATTTTTCACATAGACGTCTGCTGTATCGTCAAATGGATTGGTACGTATAATCAACGCAATCATGTATGGGTAATTTTTGTATAGGTATTTTAGGTAGTAAACCCATTCATAAACTAATTTGTCATATACCCTTTGCATGTCACCATTCAGGTGTCCAAAATCAGCATCGTTGACTAAGGCTAAATCAGCTCTATGTTCTAGTTCTTCATCTAAATGCAAAATTGCATTTATTAAGCCGGTAAATTCTTCTTTTTCAAGAATGTTCGGATTGTTTATTAGATTAATAATAAACTCTCTTTTATCGACTAATAAAGTTTTCAGGTTTTCTAAAAATTCTTCCCTTTCATCTGTTGTGATGTCTGCTGTGAAATCAATACTGGAATTTTTAAGTTCTAATAATTTATTGTCGAAATCTTTTTCATCCCAGTCTTTTATAGACTTTAAATTTTCAGTATTTGCTTTATATTTGTTCACTGAGCTTAATTGGGAAATTAATTCATTCCCGACTTCAGAGAAAAATGTGCTCATAAGCATGTCTAATTTTTCAAGCATAGCTTCTTTTTCTTTTCTTTCAATAATCTCATCAAGTATAAATGCCACAATAAGTATATCTACAGGAATAAAACCTAAATGAGTCCATATATAAGATATAATATGTTCAGCATCACCTAATACAAGGTAATTGGATCCATATATGATAATTATTAAAACTACCATTAATAGGGAAAATTTTATTTTCCATTTTTTATGACTGTCCATTTTTTATCTCCAAAAATTTTTAATTATCGTTTTTTAGCAGTAATGATGGCAATTGGGTTTTCACTAATCATCATAATCCCACGATCAAGGACACGTCCATTAGAAACGTTCGCTTCCATAATCTTTGGATTATAACCTAATTCTTTTAGTTTATTTATTGCCTCGACTTTAGTATCGACGAGTATTGCTGTAATAATGATTCTGCCTTTTGGATTTAATTTTTCATGAATTACATCCAGGATATTTTCAAGTTCTCTGCCACTGCCTCCTACAATGGCAATATCGATGTTGTCAATATCTTTCAGGGCATTTGATCCATTATCGTTAATTAATGTGACATTATCTCCAAGTCCAAATTTTTCAAGATTTCTTCTGCAAACTTCAATAGCTTCAGGATTGGTGTCTATTGATATCACTTCACGAGCTCTTTGTGAAAATTCACAGGTTATGCCTCCGGTTCCGCAGCCGCAGTCAACAACTTTATCAGTATTGGAAACTTCAGATTTGTATAATATGATGGCGCGTATGGCCTCTTTTGTTGGTCCTGGAACATCACAGGATTTAATAAAATCTTTATCCTCTAACATTTATTCCCACCTTTTAAATAGACTGTTTTCAATTTTCAAGGAATCTAAAATCTTTCCAACAATGAAATTGATTTGATCATCAACGGTGTCATGTGTTGAATAAAATCCTGGCATTGCCGGTAAAATTATAGCTCCTTCTTGTGATAATGTCAGCATGTTTTGTATGTGGATGCTTCTAAGTGGAGTTTCTCTGGGAACAATTACAGTTGGCCTTCTTTCTTTAAGGCTAACGTCAGCTACTCTTGTAATGGTATTCGCCCCATATCCGTTAGCTATTGATGATAATGTTTTCATAGAGCATGGGACAACAGCTAATGCGTCCGCTTTAAATGATCCGCTATTGATGGAAGCGGTTAAATCATTGAAATCATAGAAATTGTCCGCCAGATTGATTACTTCTTCAACGGAATAATTAGTTTCTGATTCAATAACTATTTTCCCAGCGTCACTGATAACTAAACCGTTTTCTATTTCTAATTCATTTAATGCTTCAAGCAATCTAATTCCATATATTACTCCGCTAGCTCCCGTAATTGCAACAACTATCATTTTTATCTCCTAAAATAGTTTAATCTGGTCATAATGAATACCATGGAATTTTTCTCTATCGATTTCAGGCAAATCAAGGTAATTTTCCAGTTTGAATTTATTGAATTTTGATGTTTCCTCTTTAGGAACATATACGCTGATGTCAGGTATATTGAATCTTGCTTTACTTAATGCAGATATAATATTTGAAATTTCATTCAATGGATATAATTTGCCCTCAACATTAACTTGAGTTTTCATTTCATCAAAACGAGGATATTCTGCAATATTTATAAACACATAATCTTTGTCTATATCGTAATCTTGACCAATTTCTTCCTCGGCTTTTCTTAAGGCTTTCTTTTCAATTTTATACATTTTTTCTGGAACTTTGAAATTGTCCAGCCTGATTGTCTTAACCCTTTTTAGGAGTTGTCTTGTGTCTAGCCTGGACATTATGTTGTTTGCAAATTGGTTTTCGCAGTTTCTGAAAATGCTTATCATGTCAGCATCATCATATTTGTAGATTTCATTTTCATTAACGATGTCAGCATCAAACACTTTTTCAAGTGCCCTTCTAAACATTGAATTGACGATTCTTGTTGTGTGGTGTTGGTAAACACTGGGATACATGAAATATCTTGACACTAGCGCTCCTTCAGCGGCTTGAACTCCTTTCATGTCTAATATCAATCCGTCTTCAAGTTTTAAGTTTGAAATGATTCTTTCATAATCTATTACACCATAAGCTACGCCGGTATTATGTGAATCCCTTAAAAGGTAATCCATCCTGTCCACATCAAGTTCACCGGAAACAATCGGGCCCAGGTATCCTTGTCCGTTAACGATATCGACTATTTTATTCACATCAAACTTCTCTTCAAGTAAATCTCTCATGGATGTTTTTGTAATGACGTATTTGGTTAGCTCTTCATGGGGAAATGATAAAACTCCTTCTGAGACATGTGAAAATGGGCCATGTCCAATATCATGCAAGAGCGCGGATGCTCTAATCAATTCAATGTCATCGTTATCCAAACCTAGTTCAGTTGATAATTTTGATCCCAAATTCATTGTTCCAACTGAATGTTCAAATCTTGTGTGTGTTGCACCAGGGTAAATTAAATTAATTAAACCTAGCTGTTTGATTCTTCTTAAACGTTGGAATTGTGGCATGTCCATAATTCTTTCTTCAAATTTATCTATGCTGATATCACCATAGACACTATCCCTGATAAACTTTTTCTTTCCTGCCATTTTTTCAATCCTTCTAAGCTCAATTATGCGTTCCATTTGTATGATTCCAGTTGTGATTATTATTTGATGTTGTGTTGTTCGTATTGTTGTTTTTTGGAATGATGGTTGGAACCTTGTTAATTAGGTGAGGTTCGAATGAATCATTATCGATTGATATTAATTTATAGGATTCATTATCTTTAGTTATTGTTAGACTAGCTAAAGCACTACTGATAACAAATGCAATGACTGCTATTATTAAAAATATAATTATTTTTGCTTTTATGGAGTCTTTCATAATAACACTTATTTTTATTTTTATTAAAAATTTAATCTAAACTATTATTATTTATTTAAATAGCTATTATTTAATGGTTATTAAAATATATTCATTTTAGATAGTTTTTTGTATTTGTCTTATCAGATTTTTTTTGTTTGAGATTAATATTTTCCTCAATTTTTGCATAATAATACAATATTTTTTAGCATTTTTTTAGAATTGCTATATTATATTTACTATATTTTTATAATAATTATTTTTTGTTCATGGTTTTTTTTAAAATACAAATCTTTATATACTATTAGCTACAATTACTATATATCGGAATGATACTTCCGACATATTACTTCCGACAATTTTGCCGGTTAATATTTATTTATATTTTAATTAATTTAGTAGAG
This sequence comes from Methanobrevibacter sp., assembly GCF_017409525.1. Lineage (NCBI taxonomy): Archaea > Methanobacteriati > Methanobacteriota > Methanobacteria > Methanobacteriales > Methanobacteriaceae > Methanobrevibacter > Methanobrevibacter sp. The sequence continues at coordinate 29,035 of NZ_JAFQSO010000020.1, forward strand.
AAGATAAAATGGATATGGTTTTTAGTGCAGGTGACACAGCATGGATACTGATTTGTAGTTTATTAGTACTTTTAATGAGTATTCCTGCTGTTGCATTTTTTTATGGAGGATTAAGTAAACGTAAAAATGTTTTAAATACAATTTTTTTAACTTTCATTGCATTTTCAATTGTAAGTGTTATATGGGTGGTATTCGGTTATCAATTTGCATTTGGTAGCGATGTCAGCGGTCTTATAGGATCACCATCTAATTTCTTCTTGCAGGGAATTGCATTAGATGATTTAACAGGAACAATTCCAACATTATTGTTTGTAATGTTCCAATGTGCTTTTGCAGGATTGACTGTTGCCCTTATTTCAGGAGCATTAGTTGGAAGGATGAAAACAAAAGCATGGGTAATCTTTACAATATTATGGATATGTTTAGTATACATCCCTGTAGCCCACTGGGTATGGGGAGGAGGATGGTTAATGCAATTAGGCGCTCTTGACTTTGCAGGAGGAGCGGTAGTTCATATGAACTCCGGTGCAGCCGCATTAGCTGTTGCATTGGTGTTAGGTAAAAGAAAAGACACTTCATTAATTCCTCACAACCTAGGATATGCAGTACTTGGTGCAGCATTGCTCTGGTTTGGATGGATGGGATTCAATGGAGGATCAGGACTTGCAGCTGACGGTCTTGCAGCAAATGCAATTATAGTATCAAATGTTGCTGCAGCTTTAGGATTAATTGTTTGGACAGCTTTGGATACATATATTGTTGGAAAACCAACAGTATTAGGTGCAATTTCTGGTGCTGTAGCTGGACTAGTGGCTATTACTCCTGCGGCAGGTTTTGTCGATGTTCCAGGTGCAATGGTAATAGGTGCAGTAGCTCCGTTTGTGTCTTACTTTGCAATCTACTTCCTGAAAGCAAAACTTGGATACGACGATGCATTAGATGTATGGGGAATACATGGTATGTCTGGTGTTTGGGGTGCAATTGCAACTGGAATATTTGCAGTGCCGGCAGTAGGCAGTGTTGCAGGTTTAGTTGCAGGAAACCCTTATCAAGTTGTTATACAAATAATTAGTGTTGTTGCCACTTTAGCTTATTCATTCACAATAAGTTTCATATTGGCTAAAGTGTTAGACAAAGCAATGGGCAGCATTAGAGTTGAAGAGTATGAGGAAGTCGGTGGACTTGACACAAATCTTCATGAGGAATCAGCATATAATTTTAACTAGGTGTAATTATGAAAAGTATTGTTGCAATCATAAGACAAGAAAAATATCAGGATGTTAAAAACGCCCTTTTGGCTGTCGGATGTGAAGGCATGAATGTATCCGAGGTAAAAGGTCGTGGAAGTCAAAGAGGAATTAAGGAATCATACAGGGGATCCAGTTACTGTATTGATTTGATTCCAAAAACACGTATTGAAATTGTTGTTAAAGAAGAAGGTGTAGACACAATTGTTGAAGCAATCAAAAAGGGTGCCCATACTGGAAATATTGGGGATGGAAAAATATTCATCTATCCTATGGACAACGTAATTAGAATAAGGACTGGTGAAGAGGGGGATGCTGCAGTGTAGCTATCTCCTGTTTTATAATTAAATATTTCAACTCTCTATTAGGGAAGTATATTTCTCACTTCCCGTCTTCCTTTTTTTTAATATGATATTGCCACACCGTTAATGTCAGAGATGTCAACCCATGTGCTTATGCCTTTGACAAGATACAATTCACCATTAATGTATTCGTATGAAACGTTCTTATTGTCACTCACCAGGTGAATGGAATTTCCATTGATTTCATCGACTCTTTTTATGATTCTGCCGTATTCATCTGATTTTGCAACGACTATGTCTCCAACTTGGATGTCATGGGTTTTGTTTAATAGAACATCCTGGCCGTTTTCCAGGGTAGGAAGCATTGAAGTTCCGTCAACCTCCACTAAGATTGGAATCTGGTTTTCACCAATGCTGGAGTCAATGTTAATGTTGACATTTTCCAAGCCGTAACGGCTGCAGATATCGTTTATCCCTTCTTTTAATGTAGTGATGTTGGCGCTGGTGTTGTCCATGACTTCAAATGTATAATCACAGATTTCAAGATTCATGCTTTCCCTATCGATATTTGACAGGGTATTTGTTTTAGCGCTAACATTTTCGCCATCAATGTAGACCTCAACGGAATTCGCTCCTAGAATATTCAATGCCAAAAATGCCAATAAAATAAGTATAATTAAAACTAAAATGGTTTTTTTTGCCATGCTGATCACTGATCCATTATGTCCAGGTCCATGTTAAGCAGCGCTTTCATGGTTTCAATATCAATTTGACCTGGTGCAGTAACGTCAGTTCCGGCAGCAAAGGTAATCGGTGAGTCGAATTTTGATGCCATGACTCTGGTGTAACTTCCCAAATCGCCCATAGAAATGGCTATTGTGTCCTTGCAATGTGAAAGAACGGCAAGGATTGTCAATGTGTCCTCCAAATCCTGCGGCATGAAAGCAACCTTTGCTATATCTCCAAGCTCTTGCTCCTTTTCAACGATGTATGTAATTTCATTTAGATTTGGAGTCTTTTCAAAATCATGATATGAGACGATGGTTGTAACTCCGGTTTCATGAATCCTGTTGATGTATTCATCGTCACTTTGAAGTTCGATGTCCACATAATCCGCAACGTCACAGCATTCATATAAGATATTGAACCTTTCTTCCTCTGTGCCTTTAAAGGACCCGCCTTCGGTGTTGATTCTATTTGTGGCTATTGTCGGAAAGTTAATTTCCTCGATTGTATTTTTTATTTCTTTTATATCGGGATTTGAAAGTGCATCTATTCTAAATTCCAATACGTCAGCACCTTTGCTAATGCAATCATTAGCCACTTCAATTACATCATTGCAATTCTTCTGAAAAATTGGAATTGCAATCTTAGTTTGCGAATACATCAATTATTATATTTGCATCTTAGTTATTAATTAAATTTTCTTAATAAACTCCCAATCTTTATATAAATTGAAAAACAAAATATATACCAATAAAATATTTATATTTTATTTATTTAACCAATCGATTATACAAGGTGTTAATTTGAAGATTACTGCTATAGGTGCGGACATATCAAGAAATGATGTGTCCTGTAGCGCTGAACTAGTAGAAACTATTGAAAAAAACCTTCATACGGTAAAAGAGTTAGGTGCAAGGGATGTTGCTTTAACAAATGTCACTGGCGATGATGTTGTTATCAGTGCATTTGTGGAAGATGATTTGCTTGAACCTATTAATGAAGGTATCGTTAATGTTTTAAAATTGAGTGCTGAAAACTTAGGCGATTTGTCTGGAATCTCCCAAACTCCAGAGGATGCTGGTGAAGGAGTTTCCTATGCGCAAGCCAATATCAGACCCGACAGATATCCTGATGCAATTGTTTTAGGTTTTGATACATATGGGGGAGAACCATTTGTTGGGGATGTTGCAAACTCTGCAATTGATGCTGCAAAGGGCATGAAAAACTTGACAGATGTTTCAGATTATATAGAGCCGAAAACAAGAGAGGTACCTGGTGTGGGTTATGTGTCACCCGAAACTGATGATCCGGTTGTTGTGGCCACTGTGGAAGACATTGAATCTGTTGGCGTAATAGCAAGCGCCATGATTGGAGCAGCACTTGGAAATAAGAATACTTATTTAGTCAAAAGAGGAACAACCTGCAATGTATTGCCTGGAAGCGTCATATTTTCGGCTACTGCTTTCATGAATGGCAATGTCATTGATCTGGCTGTTCCGTTTGAAAATAAAACCAGAATTTTAAGATAGGAGTTATAATATGATTTTATTAAACGAAGATACAAAATGTTTAGTTCAAGGAATAACCGGTAAACAAGGTTCCTTTCACACTGAACAGATGTTAAATTACAACACTAATATTGTTGCAGGCATCACTCCTGGAAAAGGAGGGCAAATGTTTTTAGACAAAGTTCCAATTTTCAATTCAATTGAAGAGGCAACAGAAGAGGTTGACATTAACTCTTCAATCATTTTTGTACCTGCGAAATTTGCAAAAGACGCCGCATTTGAAGCAATCAGGCATTTGGATTTGGTTGTTATTATATCCGAGCATATACCGGTTCATGACAGCATGAAAATCATGGCATATGCAAAGGAAATGGGAACAACAATTATCGGGCCTAACACTCCTGGAATCATATCCCCTGGAGTGGGTAAATTAGGCATCATGCCTACCCATATCTTTTCTGAAGGAAATGTCGGTGTCATCTCAAGAAGCGGTACATTAACATATGAGATTGCAAGCGAACTTACCAATGCTGGAATTGGACAAAGTACCTGTGTAGGTATCGGCGGGGATCCAGTCACTGGAGATAACTATGTGGATATCTTAAAAAGATTTGAAAAAGATGATGCTACCGATGCAGTTGTTTTAATCGGTGAGATTGGAGGAACTGCAGAAGAAAGAGCAGCCAAATTCATTGCAGAGGAAATGGGCAAACCTGTAGTCTCTTACATTGCAGGAAGAACCGCACCTCCAGGCAAAAGGATGGGTCATGCCGGAGCTATCATCCAAGGAAATTCCGGTACTGTCGAAAGTAAAACCAAAGCTTTGAATGATGCTGGCGTTGAAGTTGCAATCAAACCATCCGAAATTGTAGATTTACTTAAAAAGGTTATCTAATGACAAATCAGGAAATTATTGATAAATTATTAAATGGTGAAATGAAGCTTTACCAGGTTGATAAACAGGTTGATGCTAAGGATGCAACGGATATTAGAAGGGAATTTCTAGAACAGAAATACTCCATAGACTTATCCAATATTTCAAATTATTCCATTGACATGGAAAGGGCATCTGCCAGAAACATTGAAAATTCAATCGGAGTTCTGCAGCTTCCAATGGGAATTGCAGGGCCATTGAAAATAAATGGTGAATTCTGTAAAAGAGAAGTTTTCGTTCCTCTTGCAACATCTGAAGGAGCATTGGTTGCATCAATAAACAGAGGAGCATCTGCCATTACTGCATCAAGCGGTGCAAATTCAAGGGTCATATCTGACATCATGACAAGGGCGCCTGCCATAAAGTGTGAAGGGGCAGTCGATGCATTAAAGATTAAGCAATGGTTTATTGATAATTTCTCACAATTGAAAGAAATTGCCGAAAGCACAACATCCCATGGAAAATTATTGAAAATAGATCCTATCTTAATTGTTGGAAATTATGTTTATCCTCGTTTTGTTTTCTCAACTGGAGACAGTATGGGCATGAACATGGTTACAATAGCCAGTGAAAAAATATTGGATAAATTGGCTAGTGAAACTACAGCGACACATCTGGCATTGAGCGGAAATGTTTGCGTTGACAAGAAACCTGCTGCTATAAACATTGTTGAAGGAAGAGGAAAAAGCGTTATAGCAGACATATTAATTCCAAAGGAAATAGTTGAAAAGAAATTGAAGACAACTACAGACTCTATTGTCGAAGTGAACATCGCTAAAAACTTGATTGGTTCTGCAGCCAGTGGCAGTTTGGGTTTCAATGCCCATTATGCGAATATGGTTGCAGCGATATTCTTGGCAACCGGTCAGGATGCAGCACATGTCGTTGAAGGTTCATTGGGCATTACCACAGCTGAAAACAGAAATGGGGATTTGTATTTTTCAGTTAACTTGCCTGACTTGCCTGTAGCCACTGTGGGCGGAGGAACCGGTCTGGAAGTGGCTCATGAGGGACTTGAAATTTTAGGCGTAGCGGGTTCCGGTAAAGCTAAGGAATTTGCTGAAATTGTTGCAAGTACTGTTTTGGCCGGTGAATTATCACTTGTTGGAGCAATTGCTGCAGGACACCTTGCCAGGGCTCATCAGGAACATGGAAGAGGATAAGATGGATGATTTCATAGACGAGTTATATCCTGAATTGACTCTTGAGACTGATGATATCATAATGACTATTGCCGTAAAAAAAGACTACTCTAAAATCGAAGATTTGGCCGAAAGAAAAGAAGAATTTGTCAATGACCTGAAAGGGTTTATCAAAGAATTCGAGGAAACTTCTGAATCCGATGATTTTATGAGGTATTATGATGATTAATTTTTGAACTAAACCACCACCATATTTATTTTTAAAGTATTTTTATTCATTTTTTTCTCATCTTTTTGGTATCGATAATCTTTTAAAAGATTAATATAAAATTAATTTTATGAAAAGGATTTTTAAATTCATTGAAAAATATTTTTTCATAATTATATTGCTTGCAGTTGTTATTTCTTTAGTCTACCCAAATTCATTTAAATGGGTTTTGAGTGAATATAACGGTATAAATATATTGAATTTATTATTAAGCGTCATTCTTTTTACAATGGGAACTACATTAAAGGTTGATGACTTTGTTAATGTATTTAAAAATCCAAAAGAAATCTCTGTTGGGCTTTTGGCACAATATGTCATAATGCCCATTTTAGCATTTTGTCTTGCAAAAATGTTTTCCTTAAATGATGCATTGACGGTCGGTATTATTTTAGTTGGAACCGTTCCAGGAGGTACCGCTTCTGATGTTATAACTTTTCTTTCCAAAGGAGACGTGGCATTATCTGTTTCATTAACAGCCCTTTCCACTGTGATTTCGCCGATTTTAACTCCAATGATTACATTATTGTTAATAGGCAATCAAATTCATTTTAATCCGACTGACATGTTTATTTCCATCCTTGAGATTGTCATCATACCAATCATTTTAGGTTTAACATTGAATTATAAGTTTCCTAAATTCTGTGATGAGTTAAAAGATTATTTGCCTGCAATATCCTCAATTGTAATTTGTTTAATTGTTGCTGGAGTAATAGGAACTAATAAACAGGCTATTCTAACTTCATCTGCTATCATAATCGTGGTTATTATTTTACAGTATTTCATTGCGATGTTTCTCGGATTTGGTGTTGGTTATTTGGCCGGAATGGACAAGAAGCAAATTGTTACCATTGCAATTGAACTTTCATTTCAAAATTCTGGCTTATCAACTGGCCTTGCAAAGAACCACTTTCCAAACCTGTCCCAGGCAACAGTTCCAGGAGCTCTTTATTCGGTTTGGCAGAATCTTGCAGGATCAATTTTTGCTTATGTATTTAGAAGATTTGTCTAATTCATTGAATATGTTGCATTATGGAGATTAACCCTTCTTAAGCTGAAGCAATTGTTTTATAGGACTAGTATTTGGAGTCATACAAAAACTTGCATGATTACCACAATGTTTAAATTAAATAAAAGTCATATAAATAAACTATATGTCAAAAGAAAAGTTCTCCGAAACTGATATTAAATTAAAAAATTTTATCAAGAATAAACAGCTGTCCACTTCAAGAATAAGGGCGTACAATAGTACTTTCAGAGAGATACATGAACAATTTGGTTTTACCCCATCTACATTATTGGAAACTGCAAGAAACGACCAGAGACCATATATTGACAAAGATACTGGTTCACTAGTTTTTTTAGAAATGGATGAAAGAACCATTTACAATATTTAAATAACTTATTTGACCAAAGCTGGCAAATACACTGCCGCCGCTAAGTTTGCAGGAAACAAATATTACAATGCAAAGCGGCAAAACAAAAAATTATCGTTAAGTAGATGCAAATTTGCATCTGCAATTTATTTTATTTTTTTAATAATTACCTACTATTTTTCAATTTAGCTTTTTTTCAAGGATTTCCACACAAACTGGCGAACCAACTAGATTAACTCTTTTCATGTAGAGAATCAGACATTGTAATCAAGGACAATATCCGAGATATTTTATTTTTCATTTAATTGTTCAACTAATTTTTTATCAATTGAATAATTTTATAAATGTTTATAATATATGTCATTCAAACATATTATCATTAATGAGGGGGTAAAGTAGTAATGTTTAATAAAAAAAACATGATATTTGTCATGCTTATTTTACTATTATTTACTCTTTCAGCAGTAAGTGCGGCTGATAATGCCACAACGGACGTTGTTGGTTTGGAAGATGTAAATGATGAAGTGATAAGTGTTGAAAAAATACAAGTAATTGAAAAAACAGAAAATGATGATGTGCTGAAGGAAGGTAACAATTCCTTTGGAGATTTGGAAAAATTAATTGATAGTGCAGAGTCAGGTTCAACAATAGTTCTTGATAGGGATTATATTAATGATGGCTATAAGGTGGATGGAATAAAAATTGAAAAAGATATAACTATTGATGGTCAGGGACATACACTTGATGGACATTATAAGTCACGTATATTTCAGGTTTCAGATGGTTCGAAGGTCGTATTTAAAAATATTACATTTAAACGAGGAAAATTGGATGAAAATGCGGATAATATACGTGGTGCGGCTATTAACGGACATTGTACAGCAATAAACTGTTATTTTACTGATAATCATGCTAGGGGAAATGGAGGTGCAATGTATTTGGGTACTGCCATAAATTGTACTTTTGAAGATAACTCAGCAGAAAAAAGTGAGGCTAGTGCAACATATCAGGTTGATGCTAAGTTTTGTACTTTCATAAGCGATAATATGTTAGAAGGTTCAAGGTTCCTATGTTTGATGAAAGACGGTTCGAAGTCTACGGACACAAATATTATTGTTCCGTCTTTTACCATGACTGGCGATACTAATACCAGTCTCGGAGGTAAAATCGTCTTTGAAATGGAATACAATGGTCAAAAATATGACGGTTATGATGTTCTAATCAGTACCACTAAAGAGAATGGGGATGACGAAGAGTTTCATAGTTCAACTGGTTCAGAGTGGACAATTCCTTTTGTTGAAAGTCGTGACTATGTCATATCTGTTAATGGATATCCCGAAATTAGACAGTACACAGGAAAATTTGATGTATATAGTGATGTTTTAATCTCAGGAAATAATTTCATTACATGGTATACTTATGAAGATAACCTCACAATCAGGGCAGTGGACAATATAAACAGACCTATGGTCAATATATCAATATCCTATGAAATGAATGGTAAAATAACAAATGTGACAACTGATGACAACGGTCAAATCATCATACCTATTGATGATTTAAATCCAGATACTTATGTAATAAATATAAAGTATAATGGTACAGACCACTACAGAGGATTAAACAAAACCATAACTCTTATAATCAATAAGGGCATAACTAAACTGATTCCAAATAACTTAATAACAACATATAATGTCACACAATACTTGGAAATTACATTAACAGACAATAAGGGCAATACATTAAATAACAATAAATTATCTGTTGAATTGAACGGAACTGAAGAATATACAACCGACAATCATGGTAAGATTAAAATATCTACTGAAGGATTAGCTCCAGGTACATATGAATATCAGGTTACATTTAAGGAAAATGATTTTTACGAAGGGTCTACCACCACTGCAAAAACCATTGTTAATAAAATTAGCACCAGATTGACAGCAAATCCTGTGGTAACATTTTACAATATTGATGAGGATTTGGTAATTTATTTGTTTGATGCCAATGGAAATCCATTAAGTAATACTGCCATATCTGTTAATTTAAATAAAACTGAAAATCATACTACTGATAAAAACGGCAGAATTAAAGTGAATACAAAAGATTTGGCTCCAAATGAATACCAAGCAAAAATCATATTTGGCGGAAATGAGATTTATTCAGAATCAAATGCCACTGCAAAAGTTGTTGTAAATAAAGGCAATCCTAAATTAATCTTAACTTCACTATCAACTGATTATAACAGTAGCGAAAAATTTATAATCAAGTTAATTGACAATGTGGGAAATCCTATTGCTGGCGAAACAGTTCAATTTGCTTTATCTTTAAGTAAAAATACTACAGATGAAAATGGTAAAATCATATTTTCAACAAATGTTGGAGAAGGATGGGAAATTAGTATAATAGATGAACAGGGAAATCCTATAAGTGGTGCTTCAGTATCTACTGATATAAACGGCATTAAGAATTTTACCACTGATGACGACGGTCAGATTGAAATAACTATTAAAAATGTAGTGCCTTATACATATTTTGCAAATGTAACATTTAATGGAAATGAGTTCTACTCAAAATCAAATGCAACAAGCAAAATTGTTGTAAACAAACAATCCACTACACTAACTGCAAATTCTATCACAACTGTTTTCAATGAGGATAAAGATTTGATTATTACATTAACAAATAGTCAGGAAAAACCTATAAGTGGCGTTCAGATATCTGTTGATTTGAGTGGTGTTAAAAATTACACTACTGACAAAAATGGACAAGTTAACATTTCAACACGCAATCTAATCCCAGGCAATTACATTGCAAAAATCAAATTTAATGAAAACTATTATTATACTGGTACAAGTGCAGAAACAACAGTAATTGTTAAAAAAGCAACCACCAAATTAAGTGTTGAATCCTTAAATGATGGTGCAATTTTGGCAATTACTTTAATGGATGGTGAAAACAATCCTGTAGGTGAAGCAACCGTATCTGTCGACTTAAATGGAATTAAAAATTACATTACAGATTCAGAAGGTCGAATTGAAATTTCAACTCATAATGATTCAGAGAGTTTTGATGTCAAAATCAGTTTTGAGGAAAATGAAAATTATACTGGTTCCCGTTTAGAAACAAAGGTTATTGTTAAAAAGACAACCATCTTAACTGCAGATCCTGTCACAACAACATATGGTGTGGCTAAAAATTTAGTTATCACATTAAAAGATCGTGCTGATAATCCTGTAATAAATGCTTCAGTATCTGTTGACTTAAATGGAATTAAAAATTACACTACTGATAAAAACGGCCATATTAAAATACCACTCCAAAATTTGACTCCAGACAAATATGATATTAAAATCAAATTTGATGGAAATGACAGTTATACTGATTCAAACACGGAAACCACAGTCACTGTTAAAAAGATTACCACTAAATTAACTGCCAATACGGTTATAACAACTTATAATGTTAATAAAAACCTAGTTATCACATTAAAAGACTATGCAGATAACCCTATTATTAATGCTTCAGTATCTGTTGACTTAAATGGAATTAAAAATCATACTACTGATGAAAACGGTCATATTAAAATTCCAATCCAAAATTTAGCTCTAACCACTTACACTGCTAAAATCAAGTTTGATGGAAATGACAGTTTCGAGGGTTCAAGTGCAGAAACAGCAATCATTGTTGAAAAAGCAACAACCAAATTAACTGCCGATAATGTTACTGCAACATATAATGATGATAAATATCTGGTTATTTCATTAAAAGACTATGCAAACCAACCTATAGTAAACGCTTCAGTATCTGTTAATTTGAAAGGTATTGAAAATTACACTACTGATGAGAATGGTCAAATCAAGATATCTGTTCAAAAATTGGCTCCAAAGACTTATGTTGCTAAAATTAGTTATGGTGGAGACAATAATCATGTTGAATCTGATTCCTACGGAGTGATTGTTGTTAAAAAGGCAACCCCTAAATTAACAGCAAAGGCAAAAACTTTCAAGGTAAAAACAAAAACCAAAAAATACCGCATAATTTTAAAAACCAATAAAAATAAAGCAATAAAAAATAAAAAAGTGTATTTAAAAGTCAACGGTAAAACATATGCTGCAAAAACCAACTCCAAAGGCAAAGCAACATTCAAAATTACCAAACTAACCAAAAAAGGTAAATTTACAGCAGTAGTTACATACAAAGGAAGTGCATACTACAATAAAACAACTAAAAAAGTTAAAATTAAAACAAGATAAGTGAGGAATAAAAATGTTTAATAAAAAATATTTAATTCTTTCAATATTTCTTTTAAGCTTATTAACACTTTCTGTAGTAAGCGCATCCGACAATGCTACAGAATTCATTAGCCTAAAAGAATCAAATGATGCCATCAGCATTGAGGAAACTCAAGCAATAGGGCAAAGTGAGGATAACACTCTAATGGAGCCTGACGGAGGCACATTTTCAGACTTGCAAAGAAAAATTGACAATGCAAATGCAAGTTCAACAATAACACTAGAAAATAATTATACCTATGATGACGGATTTAACAAAGAGGGAATTTTAATCTCCAAAGAAATAACCATTGAGGGTAACGGATTTACAATCGATGCAAACAAAACTTCAAGAATTTTCAATGTTACAAGTTCAGGTGTCGTATTTAAAAATATCATTTTTACCAATGGTCATGCTGAAGGCAACGGTGGAGCCATTAGTGGAAGCGCTACAGCAATTGGCTGCACTTTTAACAAAAATTATGCAAATGGTGATGGTGGTGCAGTATACAATGTCAATACAGAAGGCTGTACCTTCTCCGGAAACTGTGCTGAATATCGTGGCGGAGGAATATACAACGGTAATGCAATAAACTGTACTTTTACAGACAACAATTATGCAGGTCAAGCCGGCGGAGGAATGCATACTGGTGATGCTTTAAACTGTATTTTCACAGGTAATGGTGCTAAAGACCAGGGTGCTGCAATGTACGGAGGTAATGCAGTTGGATGTACTTTTGAAAACAATAAAGCAGACAATCATGGTGCCGCTATTTCAAATGGTAATGCAGTGAACTGTACTTTCACCAGAAATCATGTTAACCATAATGGTGGAGGAATATACAACGGTAATGCAACAGACTGTAATTTCAAAGGAAATGAAGCGTTTAGAGGAGGAGGAATATACAATGGAATAGCTACAAATTGTATGTTTGTAAACAATGTTGTTAGAGAAACCGATGATGACGATGGTGATGGTGGTGCAATGTTTGGAGGTGCCGCTTACTACTGTACATTCGATACAAATTACGCACACGATGACGGTGACGGTGCTGCATTATCACATTCCTATGCTGAAAATTGCATATTTATTAAAAATCATGCTGCCGACTGCGGAGGAGCGATTTATTATACTTCTGCTGTGAACTGTAATTTTACTGAAAACTCCGCAAGTGGAGAGGGAGGTGCAATTTATAAAGGAAATGCAACCAATTGTACTTTTGAGAGAAATATTTTAGATGGAGACGGCGAAGATGGTGGTGCAATCCGTTATGGTAATGCTTATAACTGTAATTTTACAGGAAATAAAGCATACCACGGAGGTGCAATGCACAGTGGTTATGCTGAAAATTGTACATTCATTGCCAATTCCGCAGATGGTGGCGGTGCAGGTCGTTACCTTGATGCAAAAAATTGTGTTTTTATAAACTGTAGTTCTTCTAATGACGGAGGAGCAATTCATGTTGGTGATGTAGAAAACTGTATTTTCACTGGAAATCATGCATCAGATTGTGGCGGTGCAATTTATAAGGGAAATGCAACCAATTGTACTTTTGAAGAAAATTCTGCAGATAATGGTGGTGCAATGCATGCTGGAAGAGAAAACTGTAAAGCCCAATATTGTACTTTCAAATATAATGAAGCCCTTGATGATAGTAATTGGGATGAGACTGGTGGTGGTGCAACATTCGACATGAATGTTTATCATTCTTACTTTGAGAGCAATTATGCAAAAGGCTTTGGAGGTGCAATACACGGAGGTTATGCTGAAAATTGTACTTTCGTCGGCAACGACGCAAAGCAACAAGGATCAATATCTGCTAAATCTAAAAGAGTTCTTTGTAAAACAAAAATAGCTAGCAGTTATTATGATTATGAAACAGAAATACCTGTTGGACACATAACTGTAGACTCTAAAGGTAAAACAGAGTTTAATGGAAGAGACAATTTAACAATAATGTTGTCCATAGATCAACAAAATTATAACTATTATGAACTTTATGTTCATGCTACTGGCCCTAATAATTATGATAAAACATTTTATACATTATCCTCTTATGATTGGATGGTTAATTTGACTAGATCTGGTAAATACCATATTGAAATTGGGGCTGTGGATATACCGGAAGTAGAGGTCTATTCTATGAATATTACCTTCTATTCAATCGTCAACATGACTACTTATGACATTTCCACAACTTATGGGGAAGATGAAAGTTATGTGATTACTTTAAGAGATAATTTTAATAATCCGATATCTAATGTCACAGTAAATGTTGATTTGAATATTGTTAAGGATTATACTACTGATGAAAACGGACAAATCAATATATCTATTAAAGATTTAAAACCTGGCACATACAATGCAAAAGCCACTTTTGACAATATAAACTATGACAGAACAATTAAAATCAGTACCATTTTCATTGATAAACAAGCTGTAACGTTAATGCCAAACACATTGGTAACAACCTATAATTCCAATGATGTAATTATAATTAGTTTATATGACAATAAAAACAAGCCTATAAAAAATATTACATTGTCTGCTGATTTAAACGGGACTAAAAATTATACAACTGATAAACAAGGTCAAATTGAGATATCTCCTAAAGGATTAATTCCGGACACTTATCTTATTGATGTTGTATTTGAAGGTAATGAGTTTTATCACAACTCAAAATCAACAGGCAAGGTTATAATTCAAAAGGACTTCACCAAATTAATTGCAAACACAATGATTGCAACATATAATGATGGTAAACAACTCACAATAACTTTAACTGATGGCTATGACAATCCTATCCGTGAAGCTTCAATAGTTGTTGATTTAGACGGCGGAAGTAAAAAGTACACTACAGATAAAAATGGTCAAATCAAAATATCTCATGAACACTTAACTCCTGATACATATGAAGTGAATGTCACATTTAAAGGAAATGATTTATATAAAGAATCAGAAACTGCCACAACACTTGTCATCAATAAAATAGGCGCCAGTATAAATGTAGATTCACTAACAAACGAATATATTTTTGCTAAGGATTATGTAATCATCATAAATGATGATGACGGCAATCCTGCAGGCAACGTTTCAATTGTGCTTGATTTGAATGGAACTAAAGAATTCACAACTGATGAGAATGGTCAAATTAAATTCAACATTTATGAAAATGATAAAACAATGATAATTTCCATAAATGATGATTTGGGAAATCCTTTGAAAAACGTCAAATTATCAGTTAATTTAAATGGCACTAAGGAGTACAACACTGACTCAAAAGGTCAAATTAAAGTATCCACTGCAGCTTTTGCTCCGGGAACTTATCCTGTCGATGTTTCTTTTGGCGGAAATGAAATTTATTCCGAATCAAATGCCACTGCAAAATTAACAGTCGTCAAGTGCACAACCCAATTAACTGCAAATAGAGTGTCAACAAAATATGGTGAAAACAATGATTTAATCGTTATCTTAAAGGATAATCATGGAAATCCTATAAATGATGTTCAAGTATCTGTTGACTTGAATGGTGTTGAAAACTACACTACAGATAATGAGGGTCAAATCAACGTTTCAACAAGCAAACTTGCACCGGGCACATACATTGCAAAAATTCACTTTGGTGAAGATGATTATTGTTTTGGATGCGATATGGAAACAATAGTTGAAGTTAAAAAGTCAGCTACACAAATAATAGCAAAGTCAGTTGAAACAACTTATAACAGTGGCGTTTTTTCCATTGTTTACTTAAAAGATATTGATGGGAGTCCTATAACAAATGCTCCATTATCTGTTGACTTGGGCGGTGTTGAAAACTACACAACAGATGAAGATGGTGAAATAATATTATCTACTTATGGCTTGACTCCCGGCAACCATACTGTCATGATTGAATTTAGCGAAAATGATTATTATACAGGTTCAAGCAATGAAATTTATATCAACATTGAAAAAATTGAAACTACATTAACAGCAGATGCAGTCGAAACAGATTATGGTGTCAATGAAAATTTGTTTATTACTCTAAAAGATGGTGATCATGTTCCTATAATGAATGCTTCAGTATCTGTTGACTTGGACGGTATCAAAAACTACACTACCGATGAAACCGGCCAAATAATAATACCAATCCAAAACATGACTCCCGGCAAATACGTTGCTAAAATCAGTTTTGATGCAGAATACTATATTGCATCCGCTATAGAAACTTCAGTTCTCATTAATAAAATTGAATCCAAATTGACTGCAAATTCAGTTGCAACAACATATGGCATTAATGAAGATTTAATTATTAAATTATCAGACAGTGATGACAATCCTATAGCAAATGTAACAGTGTCTGTTGAATTGGATAGTGTCAAAAAATACACAACTGATGAAAAAGGTCAAATAACAATACCTTCCAACAGCATCACTCCTGGAAGCTATATTGCCAAAATCAGTCTTGATGACAAATATCATAAGAGTTCCACTGTAGAAACTGCAGTTGTTGTTAATAAAATTACAACCAAGTTAACTGCAAATAATGTTACAGCAACTTATAATGTCAATAAGAAGTTAATTATTTCCCTAAAAGATGGTGACGGCAATCCTATACAAAACATTTCAGTATCCGTTGATTTGGGAAGTGTTAAATATTACACCACTGATGAAAAAGGCCAAATTAACGTATCTGTTCAAAAGTTAATTCCAAAAACTTATGTTGCTAAAATTAAGTTTAAAGGAAATAGTTATTATATTGAATCCGAGACTGCTGATGTAGTTGTTGTTAAAAAAGCAACCCCAAAAATATCTGCCAAATCAAAAACATTCAAAGTAAAAACAAAAACCAAAAAATATGCAATAACCTTAAAAACCAACAAAAAACAAGCCATAAAAAACACTAACGTGTATTTAAAAGTAAATGGTAAAACATATGCTGCAAAAACCAACTCCAAAGGTGTTGCTACATTTAAACTTACCAAATTAACCAAAAAAGGTAAGTTCAATGCAGTAGTTACTTATAAAGGAAACACATACTACAAGGCTAAAACTGTAAAACCAAAAATTACTGTTAAGTAGATGTTTCACTAACATCTACAACTATTCTTTTTTTTAGACAGAACCTATTTTAAAAGAGCCATCATTGCATTCATGATGAATCTAATTAATCATTTCTTTCACTATTTCAGCAATGCCTGAATCGGTCAATTCATCTTTATTGTCAAGTATATACTGGCTGAATGAACTATGTTGGTTTATGTTAGTGGTGTGGTTATCTTTAACATAGCTAATGAAAATAAAGAATTGTCCTATATTATTTAAAAAACTGCTCATTACTTTCAAAATAC
Source organism: Methanobrevibacter sp. (assembly GCF_017409525.1). NCBI lineage: Archaea > Methanobacteriati > Methanobacteriota > Methanobacteria > Methanobacteriales > Methanobacteriaceae > Methanobrevibacter > Methanobrevibacter sp. The sequence goes on from NZ_JAFQSO010000020.1 coordinate 46,143, forward strand.
TATCATTTACCAGGTATTTTGTTGGATGGAATAGGCTAGATGAACGTAAATTTTTACTAGAAAACTTGTCCATTTTTGAGCAATCTTTTCTGCTATTTGGGTGGTAATCATTCATGTTTTGGTATAACTAGTATTTGGAATCTATTTTTTCAAATACTTTTTTAACATTTACCCTTGTTTCAAAACAACCTGTTTTTTCAAGCAAAACTCCTTGCGGGTAAAAATCAGACAATAACATCATCATTTGATTTAAGTCTTCATGGCAGGCCACACCGAGAACAGCTTTAAACTTATTTTCCATGACTATCTTCTTAACAAAACTTGAACCTGGCACAATATACAATTTATATCCTAATGGCTCTGCTTTTTTCTTGATGACTCCTATGGAGCATAATCCGCATTCCGTACAGTTGAGTCCCTCTTTTTGAAGTGTTGCTGGACAGTCCCTATGCCTTAAGCAATGAGGCAGGAATATTAAAGTTTTTTCAGCGGGAATTTCTCTAAATTTTTCTTTGTTGACATCATCCCTGACCTTTATTGCCATATCATCAATAAAATGTTCATTTAGTTTCAAAACACTCGCAATGGTTTTAAACGGTGAATACAGCAGATCAACAACGAAGAGTATGAACCTTGGAAATTTTATTTTGTTTTTTCGTGCAAGCAATCCCAGAATTAAAACTGCAATGAACAGTATTGCGATTACAATAATTAGTAAAACCACTAATTTGCCTAAAAATGTGTAAAAAGAGTCAATGAATATCATTATTTAACCTAAAATTTCTCAATGGAATAATTATCAAAGTCTTTATTCAATCTGACGCCTGTTGGTGTTTTTGTAATTTCAAGGCCGGATAGGCTGTCGCAGGAACACAATACATTTTGTTCGGGGTGGGTTCCGGGAATGATATTGCAGTTTAAGTTTACCTGATCGCCTATTGACAGGACTGTTTCAAGTCGTTTTGTTGAGGGATGGTCTTTATTTAAAATCACTATTGGGGATGACTCTTCCCGGCTTAGATATGCCTGTGAGCGTATGGCACGCCTGTCCTTTTTGAAGTTGGACACGGCTATGATATCGTCTGATTCTAAAAATTGCACTATTTCTTCATTATCTTGTGTTGCGATAAATAACATCTTATTTTCATATGCTACCTTAATGACACCAACAATTCCGGTTTCGCCTTCAAGAAATAGAATCTCGTCATTTTCAAAATCAATATCCATTTTATCACAAAAATAAAAAAAGTAGAGTAAATAAATTTACTCTGCAAGTTCAACATTGTCGCTTTGACAGGATGGACAAACTACCTTTTTTCCAAGACCTTTAAAGGTATTTCCACAGTCTTTGCAACGATATTTTTTAGTTTTCAATTTTGCCAAATCAATGTCGGCCATTGGCCCTCCGCTTGAACACATTTAAAATCACCTATAATATTATATATATTATATATTATTTAATATTTTATTACTGAGGATATATTTTTAATCTTTTCATCAATCTTTTCATCTTTTGTTAGATTGTAAATAATTTCATAAAAGTATAATGACTGGTTGTACAGCATATTTTTTTCATATTCTTCTGCCAGTTCGTTGAGGGTGGTTAAAATGAATGGATTGACGCCAAGCTGTATGTTCTTTTCTTCGATTATTTTAATGGATTCCTCTATGCTTAAATTAGTGTCATGGCCTTTTGTCTCGATGTAATGCAGTTCACTGTAGGCCATCACGTTCATTTCAAATGTCATACTGTATTTGAATAGTGCAACAGCCGCATTCAAGTCGTTTTCTTCAATATAGAAGTAACCCAAGTTCCTATAGCATCTTGCTATGTCCTGCGGATAGTAGGAGTATGTTAAAGCTTCTGTCGTGTACATGAAAAACTTATTGAAGCTGGGAGTACGGGTTTTGTAGATTTCACTTAATTCCAATATGACTCTGGCGGAAACGGGGTTTATCTTTTTGGCCTTCTTTAAACTTTCTTCTGCCTCTTTCAGCCGATTGTCTTCAAAAAGTAAAAATCCGTAGATATAATATAAATCAAGCAGGGGTTTATTGTCAGGTATGAGTCTGACTTCTTTTTCAGCGCCGACATATTTTCTGAACAATATCTCTTCTAATGGATTGGTGAAGCTATGGTATTCGCTGACTTTGTCGTCTTCAAACATTCCAGGAAAACTTTCCATAAACCCATCAAGTTCAATTAAAGCTTTCTTGTAGTCTCCGACTTCAATATATTCTGAAATCTTGTTTAGGAGGTCCATTATCGGATTTTCATTTTCGGATATGTTAACAAACTCTTCTTTTTCTTCATCACTTAGGCAATCCCACATCATTCGGGATACTTCGCGTATTATCTCCTTGTTGTAGGGATGGTCTTTATACTTCTCGATTTGTGCGGACAGATATTTTCTATTTAAATCCTTGTTTTGGCCCAAATTAGCTTTAATTTCGTCTATTATCTCTTCGTACATTAACACACCTAAAGTTATTTTAATAGGTAATCTTTTTATATTACCTCTAACCCATATAGTATATGTATAAAAAACTTATTTTTATATTATGTTATTAGAAAATTAAAGGTGATTATGAAATGGCAAATCAACCAGTATTTATTCTTCCTGAGGGGACTGAAAGATATTCAAAAAGAGATGCTTTAAGAATGAATATCACAGCCGCTAAAGTATTAGCAGGCATTGTAAGAACTACTTTAGGCCCTAAAGGTATGGACAAAATGTTAGTTAACTCATTAGGCGACGTCACTGTCACCAATGATGGTGCGACTATCATGAGAGAAATGGAAATTAACCAACCTGCAGCTAGAATGCTTGTAGAAACCGCTAAAAAACAAGAGGACATTGTCGGTGATGGAACAACCTCTGTTGTTGTTATAGCAGGTGAATTATTAAGCAAAGCTGAAGAATTATTAGATGACGGTATTGCAACTTCTGTTGTTGTTAAAGGATTCAGAAATGCAACCGCAAAGGCTGTTGAACTTTTAAAAGACATCGCAATAGATGCAGATGATAAGGATACTCTTAAAAAAGTGGCTGTAACTGCAATGAGCGGTAAAGGTTCCGATTATGCAAAAGAACATTTGGCAGAATTAGTTGTGGAAGCGGCCTTAAGAATCGAGGAAGACGGAAAATCCGAAATTGACAACATCAATATACAAAGAGTTTCAGGCGATTCTGTTGAGGATTCATTTTTAGCAGAGGGTATTGTAATCGATAAAGCTCCTTTATCAAAAAACATGCCGAAAGATGTTAAAGATGCAAAGATTGCTATTGTCAAATATCCTATTGAATTGAAAGATATCAACACAGAAGCTAAGATTGACATTACCAGTCCTGATCAGTTTGAAGCTTTCTTAAACCAAGAAGAGCAAATGATTAAGGATTTGGTCAATAAGGTTCTTGATTCCGGCGCTAATGTATTATTCTGTCAAAAAGGTATTGATGATATGGCAGAACATTACCTGAAAAAGGCAGGGATCATGGCTTATAAAAGAGTTAAAAAATCAGACATTGAAAGAATTTCCAAAGCCACTGGAGCTAAGCTTGTAACTGATATCGAGGATTTATCTGAAGAGAAATTAGGTGTTGCAGGCCATGTATATCTTGATAAGTTATTTGACCATGAATTGACTTTCATTGAAGAATGTGAAAATCCGAAAGCCTCTTCCATTGTCTTAAGAGGCAGTACCCGTTATGTAACAGAACAAATCTCCAGAGCAATCGATGACGCTTTAGGCGTGGTTGCCGCAACCATTGAAGAAGGTAAAGTTCTCATTGGCGGAGGAGCTTGTGAAATTGATTTGGTCAAACAGTTAAGAGATTATGGTGAATCTGTAAGTGGAAGAGAGCAATTGGCAATTTTAAAATTCGCTGAAGCTTTAGAAGTTATTCCAAGAACCTTAATTGAAAATGCAGGTTTAGACACAATTAACCTGATTGCTGATTTAAAGGCAGCTCACGAAGAATCCAAATTCATAGGCATTAACGTATTCACTGGTGAAGTGGTTGATATGAAGGATGCTGGAGTTATTGAACCTTTAAGAGTTAAGATCCAAGCACTTCAATCAGCTGGCGAAGCATGTGAAATGATTTTACGTATTGATGATATGATTGCTGCAAGAAATGCATTGAATTCTACCGGACCTGATGAGTCTGGTAATGATGCAAGTGGTATGCCACCAATGCCACCAGCACCTGGTATGGGCGGCGGAATGCCTCCAATGATGTAAACTTTTTAAAAATTTTACATCTTTTTTCTTTTTTTGATTATAATTGCTTATTTTTAATTATACTCTATTAAACTAATTGTTTTTTATTCTAACTAAACTTAAATCTATGTTTTTTCTTTATATAGCTTTTAATTATATGTTATTTTATATAATAACTAATTCAATTATGATTTATACTTTAATATAGTTACTTTACTTAAAATATAAATCCATATGGTTTAATCCTTTTAGAGCCATATTTAAGTATAATTTTACTTAACTTCCTATTTTCATAAAGTTTTAAACTTATTTTTAAAAAATAAAAGAGTATAATCCTTTTTTCTAAATAAAAAGGTTTATATAACATATTTGTAATAAATAATGATGAAGTGAGATTTATAAACTCACAGATGTTTAAAAAATTGTTATGGAGGTAAATTATTTTGAACAAACAATTATTACTCACTGTTTTTTTAGTGTTTGCAGTCATTTTTTCTGTTAGCGCTATTTCTGCTAGTGAAGTAAATGTTACAGATTCGTATACTACTAGCTTAGTAGATGACACATCAGATGTATCAGTCCCATTAGAGCAAACTGCTGATTCATCAGAAAGTTCTGTATATAGTTATTCAAGTGTTGATAATGATTCATCTAAAGTTTCTCTATCAAGTGAAGAAGTTTTAGGATCTGAAAATTCAAATACTTTATCAACTAACACGATGAGTAATTCTCTTGGAGATAGTACTATTGGGGTTACTAGACTTGCTGTGTCTTCTTCTGGTAATGAAGTATATGGGGCGGCTAGTAATGTTTCTACTGTTCAACTTTCAGACACTATCAAAGCAAGTGATATTACTAAATATTATAAAGGAAGCACAAAATACACTGCAACATTTACAGATATGTATGGAAAAGTTTTGGCAAATAAGAATGTCAAAATCACTGTAAATGGGGTTAGCTATACTAAAAAGACTAATTCAAATGGTGTTGCTTCTGTTGATGTTAATTTAAAACCAGGTACTTATAAGATTGTTGCTGTTAACCCGGTTACAAATTATAAATTAAATACTACATTTAAAATTCTATCAACTATTAAGGCAAATGATGTTACTAAGGTTTATACTGATGGTAGGGCTTTCACTGCCACATTTTTAAACAGTAATGGTAAACCACTGGCTAACAAGAATGTTAAGTTTAAGATTAATGGTAAGACTTACACCAAAAAGACAAATAGTAATGGTGTGGCCACTCTTACAATGTATAATCTTAATGTAGGTACATATAAGATGATTTCATATAATACAGATGGTTTGTCATTAACTAATACTGTTAAGGTAGTAAGATCCACCACTTCATCATTAACAACTAGCAATTATACTTTCTTTAAAAGTGATAGTAAAACTATTAAAGCAACTTTACTTAATGGTTTAGGCTATGCGCCTGGCTCTGGTAAGGTTATCAAATTCACTATAAATGGTAAAACTTATACTGCAAAGACTAATAGTAATGGTGTGGCTTCTCTTAGTTTGCCTAGTTCATTAGGTGTTGGGGTTTACACTGTTAAATGTTCATTTGATGGAAACAGTTTCTACAAAGCATCAAGTGCATCAGGTTCCGTTTGTATTATTAGTAGTAAAAATACTAAATTTACAGTTAAAAGCACAACTGATTTCATTAATGGGGATAATGCTCCATTTAAAGTTGCACTGACCGCAGATACTGTTCCTTTAGAGAATAAAGAAGTAATTTTCACTGTCAATGGTAAAACTTATACTAAAACCACTGACAGCAATGGTATTGCATCTTTACCTATCACTTTAGCTTCAGGTAAATATACAATTTCATATAAGTTCAATGGAGATTCAAAATTCAATGCTGCAAGCGGTTCTTCTCAAATCACTGTTAAAGATAGGGTTGCTACTTCTTTAACATGGAAAAGCGGAACCTCTTTCACTTCAGGTTCACAAACTTTTAAAGTTTTATTGTTGGATTCAAATAAAAAGGCATTGGCTGGAAAAACTGTTAATTTATTCATAAATTCCAAAAAATATTCAGTTAATACAGATTCTTCCGGTTATGCTTCATTCAAGGTATATGTCGGCGCTGGAAACTATGATATTTCATATAAATTTGAAGCAAGTTCCGATTCAGGATACATTTCAAGCAGCGGAAGTACAAAGGTTACCGTTACTAAAAGCAAGTCCTTAAATGGAAATGGGTACTGGGTTTTCGGTTCTGATATGAAAAGCGTTAGTTTAAGCACTTTGGCTTCAAAAGGAACCACTGATCTGTTCTTGAATTATTATGCAATTAATACATACGGCCAATCCGCTGTCGAGTCATGGATTGCATCTGCAAATAGTTATGGAATAAGGGTTCATATCTGGATGCAAGCGTTTTATAGTAACAATACTTGGGTGAATCCTATTAAAGATGGATCTATTTACACTTCCTACTTCAATCAAAAAGTAGCTGAAGCTAAAAAATACGCATCTATAAAAGGAATATCTGGAGTTCACTTGGACTACTTAAGATATCCTGGTACTGCATACAAGACCACTGGAGGTACTGATGCTATCACTCAATTTACAAAATTGGTCAGTGATGCTGTTCACTCCGTAAATCCTAGTCTCATCGTTTCATGTGCGGTCATGCCGGAAACTACAAGCAATATTAAATCTTATGGTCAAAATATAACTGCACTCAGTGCCTGCACAGATGTCATCATTCCTATGGTGTATAAAGGTAATTATGGAAAAACAGCTTCATGGATTTCCACCACAACCAAATGGTTTGTTGACAATTCCAAAGGCGCTGAAATTTGGGTAGGCCTACAAGGATATGTCTCTGACAGCAATGTGACAAAATTATCCTTGACTGACATTACCAATGATGCCCAAAATGCAGTGGCTGCAAAGGCAGATGGAGTTGTCATATTCAGATGGGGTTTGACAAACTTTGTTGACTTCAAGTCATTGGACGGCAAGACAACTGACCCAACTGACACTAAAACTGCAACTCTTGCGAATATCTTAACTGCGGCGGTTAACTTGAAAAACACTATTTCATCCACTGGTGCTGTTCCTTCAACTGTTAGTGTCGGCGGAGTAACTTATTCCACTTCCCAGTTCTTATACATGATGGCTAAGGCAGTGGAAAATATTAATTCAGGAAAAACTTCTGCAATTTCAGTTTTATCTGCAGCTTCACCTTTGAAATCTGCAGGTGATTCCGAAGGTAAGTTGAATAAAACCTCTTATCTTGATTTGGCTACTAGATTAAGCAATTACATTTCAACTAATAAGCAGGCACCTAATTACGCAACTTCAGCATTGGGAAATATAAAGTATGAGAATCTGGTTGATGCATTCTCCAGAATTTTAGCTTATTACAAGACTAATTCACAATTGCCTAATTATGTGACAATTAGTCAGATTTCTAAGTCTAATTCCAGTACACCAGATCCAACTCCGACTCCAACTCCAACTCCAACCCCTGTTAGCAAAACAGTTTCAATTAAGGACATTCTAACTGGAGCTACCAATCTGAAAACATTCTATACAAACAATGGCAGACTTCCAAATACTGTCACTATTGCTGGAATTACATTTTCCACATCAGAATTCTTGTATTTAATGAGTCAAGCCATTTATCAAATTGGAAATTCAAATAACTCAAATATTGCTTATATTACTGGTGTAAGTGATCCTTTATCACCTAGTGGGGATAACGTTTCCTCAAAACAGTTAACCAAAGGAAATTACACTGATGTAGCCAAGAATGTCGCTGATTTCATTAAAACTAATAATGCAGCACCTAATTACGCTTCATCTAGCGTAGGCAAAATCATTTATTATGAGTTAGTTGATGCATTTTCCAGAGTATTGGCCTATTATAACACTAATAATGCATTGCCGAATTATGTTGTAATCAATTATGTACAGCATAACGGTGGAGGCAGTTCTTCTGATAGCGGTTCAGGATTAAATGAGAAAAATACTGTTACTGACCTCTCAGCTTACTTGAAAGCATCCACAAATTGCCAAGTGAATAGTGATCAATTTAAATCATTAGTAAGTTCACTTACTTCAGGTTTAACCACTGATTTAGCGAAAGCTCAAGCTATTTATAATTATGTAAGGGACACTACTTCATATAGTTTCTATTACAATACTAGATATGGAGCTTTAGGAACTTTAACTTCCAAGACAGGTAATTGTGTTGATCATTCCCATTTATTGGTTGCAATGTTTAGAACTGCAGGTTTAGCAGCAAGATATGTTCATGGAACTTGTAAATTTACAAGCGGAAGTACTTATGGCCACGTTTGGACTCAGGTATTGATTAATGGACAATGGTATGTTGCGGACGCTACAAGCTCAAGAAATTCATTAGGAAACGTAGCTAATTGGAATACAAATTCATTTACTTTAAATGGAATTTACGCTAGTTTGTCATTCTAATTATCTATCCTTTTTTATTTCTTTTTTTGAAAAGATTTAAATAATCATAAAATTAAATTTTATATTAACGAATTTTCTTTTTTTTAATTATTTCACTAAAAATATTTAGGCATACCAAAACTTTTTTATACTTTCATTGACATAACTGTAAATGTCTATAAATATTTGGTGATTTTCGTGGCTGATGATAAAATTAGTGAAAATATTGAAGAATATTTAGAAGTTCTCTATCGTAATGGAAGCAATGGGGAACAGGTTTCAACAACAACTCTTTCAAAAGAGCTTGGAATTGCACCAGGTAGCGTAACTCAAATGCTTAAGAAATTAGAAAATTTGGGTTATATTGAGTATACTCCTTATAAAGGAGCTACTTTAACTGATGAAGGTATGAACATAGCTCAAAAAATTACTAGAAAACATAGGATTTTAGAAAAGTTCTTAATGGATATTTTAAAAATCAAAGAGGAAAATATTCACGAGCAAGCCTGTGAAATGGAGCATACCTTGTCTGATGAGGCTGAAAGGGCTTTGTGCACCATGTTAAACAATCCTGATTTATGCCCTGACAATAATATAATTCCTGCTTGTAATTTTGATTTTGAAAGCTGTCATGAATGCTATTCTCAAAAGGACTTCGATCAGGTAATGAACAGAAAATTTAATTTGTTATGTATTTCCGAGTTGACTTCAAACACTGAAGGCATAATATCTTTCATCCGTGGTAGCAATGACCTTCTAGATGAGATTGCCGATAGGGGGATTAAAGTAGGTTCACACTTAATCTATGAATTCAATGACAATCGCATAGGTAATCATTATCTAGTTAATATTGACGGTGAAGAGTTAAATATTCCATTGGATATGGCTAATAATATTTTTATTAGAATTTAACTTTCTTTTTTCTTTTTTTACAAATATTTATATAATATTTATTTCAAAATTAATAGCATTAAATATAATTTATTTCTTTTTGCGGTGTTTTAATGCGTGGGAATTTATCTAATGAAATAGTATCTGTCAAAATTGAGGAGGGTAGTAAAAGACCAATCGCTTTACATGAAAAAAGTAAATTCGGTAAAATCGAAGCGGATTGCTTAAACCTTTCTTTAATTGAAGCATGCTATCTGTTAGAGAAGGAACGTTTAAATATTTATGAAGATGATGTTGAGTGCAGCATTGGCTATTTGATAGATATCCTGAAAGAACAGGATAATTATGCGAAATATGTTGTTTATCGTGATTTAAAAGACCGTGGATATATTATAAAAACCGGATTTAAATACGGTTCGGAATTTAGATTGTATGATAGGGGCAGGTCTCCAGGTCAGGGACATTCTGATTATCTGGTAAAGATAATTTTTGAAAACTATGATATCAATGCTCTTGATTTTGCAAGTTATGTCAGGGTTTCACATGGGGTTAATAAGAAACTTCTCTTGGCAATTGTCGACGATGATTTTGATATCACCTATTATAATGTTGAATGGACAAGGCCATAGTTTTAATTAAAGAGATTTATTATATTTTTACATGATTCTTTATTTAATATTATAATTATTAATCGTATATTTAAAATAACATGTTTGAAGGTGAAAATGTGGAAAATTTAATTGATCCATGGGCATCATTTAGCCTAGATTATGATAAGTTAGTTAATCAGTTCGGTATTGGCAAGGTTTCAGATATAATCGATGAGATTAAAAACCCTCAAAGATTGATGAAAAGGGGAGTAATTTTCGGTCACAGGGAATTCAATGAAATCAATAATTTGATTAATCAGAACAAGGATTTTGCGGTTGTAACAGGAATGATGCCAAGTGGCCAAATGCATATAGGCCATAAAATGGTCGTCGACCAATTGAAATGGTATCAGGAAAAAGGTGCAATGCTGTCCCTTCCAATTGCAGACCTGGAATCCTATGCCGCTCGTGGAATGAGCTTTGAAAAGGGTCGTCAGATTGCCGTCGATGAATATTTAACCAACTGGATTGCATTAGGCCTTGACCTTGAAAAGGATAACGTAAACGTATACCTTCAATCTCAAAATAAGTCATTGCAAGATTTGGCATTCAAAGCTTCAAGCAAAACTAATTTCAATCAATTGAAAGCTATTTATGGTTTTACACCTTCAACAAACATTGCTCATGTTCAAGCTCCATTGGTTCAGGTTGCAGACATATTGCTTCCACAAATAGAAGAGTTTGGAGGTCCAAAAAAGGTTGTTGTTCCCGTGGGAATTGACCAGGACCCGCACATTAGGCTTACAAGGGACATTGCCCAAAAGCTTAATGAAGATCTGGGATTTTTAACTCCCGCTTCCACATATCATAGATTTTTGACAGGATTGACTGGAGATAAGATGAGCAGTTCAAAACCTTCAACTGCAATATACCTTAATGACAGTCCAAAAGAGGCTGCAAAAAAGGTCAAGACTGCTAAAACTGGTGGAAGAGAAACTTTAAAAGAACAAAAGGAATTAGGCGGGGATGTGGACAAATGCGTTATTTATGAAATGCTGCTTTACCACTTAATTGATGATGATGAAGAGCTTAAAAAAATCAGGACTGAGTGTCTGAATGGAACTTTGCGCTGTGGGGACTGTAAAGTCAGAACCGCAGAGCTGATGGAAGAGTTCTTCGATGAGTTGAAGGATAAACAAGTTGAAGCTCGTGAAATAGCTAAAACACTGATATAATGATAAATGAAATCAAGAAATCATTTAGTGAGAATAAGCTGGCTATTTATGCATCAATAGCCATATTTCTATTTTCTTTCATTTTTGGATTTGCTTTCAAGCAGTATTTGAATAGTATTTTAACTCCTGTAGTTGAGGATTTGTCTCAAAAGGTACAAACCGGAGAAATAAAGTTAACTTTTGTAGATATCTTTTCTAACAATATCGGAATTGTATTGAAGATGTTCATTTATGGGTTGACATTCTGTTTTTCCGCAATAGTGTTGGCTTACAATGGATTTTTCGTCGGATTTTACATTGCATCTTCAAATAATCTATTTTATACGTTGCTTCTAATTCTTCCGCACGGTATTTTTGAGTTTTCATCATGCATTCTGGCTTGTGCCGGCGGATTCGTTTTGTTTAATTTTTTATACAGATTCTTAAAATCCCTTTGGGGCCAGGAGGATGAATCCCTTAAGAAATGTTTTAAGGCAGCATTTGATGATAGTTCTGATAAATTAAATCAAGCTTTTATTCTATTGATAATAGCTTCAATTTTAATGGCTATTGCAGCCGTTATCGAAGTTTATTTAACCATTCCTCTTGCAAAACTGATAGTTTCAATCTTATAAGTTAAATTTTTATCTAACAAACACAAGAATACCATAACCTCTTAAGGTTGTGGATGAATTGTGCAAATGAAATAATAAAAAAACTTTTCAAATGCTCTTTGATTTGTATTTAAATAATATGTTAATTAAATTAATACATAACAAGTAATAACAAATCAATAAATTAAAAATAGTATTGATTTTAATTAATTGTTAAACCGCTGGTTCATCGGGGTTTGCCTAGAAAAATACTTAATTGTCCCATTAAGTGAAGAAAAA
>NZ_JAFQSO010000021.1 GCF_017409525.1 Methanobrevibacter sp.
AATAAGAATTTGAAGATTAGGATTTATCCATCTAAGGCGGATAAAAACGATAAAGGAGATAAAATCGTTAGTATGGCTAAGATTGACTCTAATATGGCTCATGTCCGTTTTGTTTGGAATAAATTATTAGAATTCGTTAACCGATGATCATCTTCGGCGGAAGAAATGATACAATCGACCTAATAAAAGAGGCCATACTCAGATACGGAGCGGTATCAATCCAGTTTTCAACAACACAATTCGATTATACAAATCAAAGCTACTCTGATGATGACCTTCAGCCGAATCATTTCGTTACAGTAATCGGATGGGACGACAATTACCCTGCCGAAAAGTTCAGGGAAGGACATGCCACCGATAATAATTCCACACCATCCGGAAACGGGGCCTGGCTGATAAAGGATTCAGAGTCAAGTACCTTAAATGAAAGCGAATGCGTGATTTCGGGCAGCGGAGGATACCTTCGCATATCCTATTACAATCCTTCATTTTTGGCAAAGGACTTCTATGCAATTGTGCCTCAATCAGCAGCCGTGGCTTATATCTTTGAAAATGGCATCGACTATCATGTGAACTATCAGAGCGACCTGATAGGTCTGACAGGCTTTGATGGAAATTATACATGCTATTCCAATGAGTTCACATCCGACTACTCCGAGCTCATCGGGGCTGTGGGAACCTATTTCAACGGGTCTGGAATCGACTATTCCTTTGATGTTTATGTGAACGGCAATAAGATCCTCTCCCAAAGCGGTGTCAGCGAGTTTGCAGGATTCAGGACAATCGTTCTGGACAACTACATTCCAGTCAAGAAAGGCGACAAATTCAAGGTTGTCTTTAAAAACAACAATCTTCCTTACCAGGCATTCTCAAGACAGCATTACCTCTCCGGAATGTCCTACGTCAGCAAGGACGGCAAAACATGGAGTGACATCACCTTGGAGAATAGGACTGTATGTCTTAAGGTCTATACTGTTAAGGATGATACTAAAATCATCAACAACAAGGACATTTCAGTTGATTATGCAGGGGGAGCATGCTTCAGCGTCAATGTCGTAACTGCTGACGGCCATCCTGTTGTTGGCGCTAGCGTTAAATTCAAAATCAACGGCAAGACAACTGCAGTTGAAACGGATAAAAATGGAATTGCAAAAATAAAGATAATTGATGTTCCTAAAAAATACACAATGACAACAACATACAATGGAAAATCTGTTAAAAACACTGTTATCGTCAAACAGGTCCTGACTGCTGGCAAAGTCACTGTCAAAAAGACTGCCAAGAAGTTCACCTTAAATGCAAAGCTTAAAATCAATGGCAGATTGGTTAAAGGAAAAGTCATTAAATTCAAATTTAATGGGAAAACTTACAAGGCTAAAACCAACAAAAATGGAATAGCAAAAGTTACAATTAAAAAGAATATCATTAAAAAGCTTAAAAAAGGCAAAACATATGCTGTAAAAGTGACTTACCTTAAAGACACCATAAAAACAACCGTTAAAGTTAGTGGATGATTATTTCATTTACTTTCTTTTAATTATTTTAATCTCATTTTTTTAATTTCAACACAATTATAGGGGAGTTCTGTCTGTTTCAAGCCTATTATGTCTTCTTCGGTAACTTTTTTTCTAGGATTCAATAATTCCTCTTTTTCAGTGTCGATTATCAAAGTTCACCGCCTAAAATGCAGGGGGTTATGCAGAAACTAAATCTGCCACCATGTTTGGAATGTTGTAGTTATTGCTGGTAAATGATTCCAATTCTTGCTTGTTTTCTTTATTATGGATTAAAACGCCAAATAGGGCATTGATGCTGATGGATTTTGCATCTACAATAACTTTCATGTGAAAAAAGATTAATTCGTTCAGGCTGTTTTTTGGAACATCTAATCTTTTTGATGCATCATGTATTTCAAGAGCTGTGGGCACATTGTCTTCATCAAAATCAAGCAGCAATCCGGCATCCAATTCTATTGTTTCATGATATGTGAAATCTCGGGTTGCTTTAATTCCAAGTATGTCTGCTGATTCATCATACATGTATTCTACTTCATATGAGTTTTTTTCATTCATTCTATCTCTCCACAATTCTTTCTCTTCTTCTTTTGTCAAAGACATATGCGGTTATAATTGTGATGTTTCTATAATCATCTATCTCAACAATAATATATAAATCCATGTTCTTGTTTTTTTCGTGAGGATAGATTAATTTAAATCGATTTTCTGTTGTTTTATTGATTCCTAACGGAATTTTTTCAAATAGGCATTCGGCAACATATTGGTGAGTATATCCTCTCTCGAACCAATCTTTGAAAATATGTTTATCAAATCTTACAAAATTCGGATTATAGTTTTGAATTATATCCTGTGCCTCTTGAATATTATAATCTATCAATTATCTCACTTTCAAATAGTTTTTAAGAGATATTAATCAAAAAATATTCCTTGAAGATGGTGAATGATTTTTGGGTAATATCTAGTATAATATGTGTATCTGTTATTATATAAGTATTACTTTTTTTCAAATTTATAATAATGAATGGTGAAATGGTGGTCGGTTCAAGTTAGAATTCGTATAGATTTCCTTGACTTTTTTTCTTTTTTCCTGTAATGGGATGCATTATTGAAGCAACTACCATTTTTTTAAAAAATTAATGAATTAAAGCAAGCTATGCATTCTTTTAATTAAACATTGATGCAGATGTTTGGTTCCATATAATAATCTTTATAATATATAAAATGTAAACTAATATATTAGGAGGATATTATAAATGAAAGCAAAGCATAGTTTATTATTCCTTTCTATGGTTATTATTTCATTGATTGCTATTGGTGCAGTAAGCGCATCAGAAAATGTAAGTGATTTCGCTCAAACATCCGATTTTGATGATGTGGCTGTTGCTGATTGTGATCTTGAAGATTCAGTAACTGTTGAAAATGATATGCAGAATTCAGATATTATATCTCAGGAAAATGAAGTTGAACCTATTGTTACTGTTGCAGATGAGGTGACTGTTGGCAATTCCTCAAGCGGGACTATAGACTGGTCCAGTCTTTTCGGAGGCAATAGTACATTTGATCTTTCCGGTTTGTTTGGTGATAATAGTACTTTTAATTTGTCTTCCATAGACTTGTCTGGTTTGTTTGGTGGCAATGGTACTTTTAATTTGTCTTCCATAGACTTGTCTGGTTTGTTTGGTGGCAATGGTACTTTTAATTTGTCT
>NZ_JAFQSO010000022.1 GCF_017409525.1 Methanobrevibacter sp.
AATGCTTAAGCAATTAAACGACACCATCAATTATATTGAAGAACATTTATTGGATGAAAAAGTGATTGACGAAGCAATGAAAAGAGTCAGCGTTTCGGAACTACATTTTAAAAATGTTTTTTTCTTTCTAACAGGTATGTCTATCAATGAATATGTTAAAAACCGAAGATTGTCTGAGGCAAACTATGATTTGCTTCATGGCAAAAAAGTGACGGATATTGCTTTTAAGTATGGCTATCAATCGATGGATGGGTTTACACGAGCATTTAAAAACTGGTGTGGTTTCTTACCCTCCGAGATTTCAAGGAGGGGGGAACATAAAGTGTTTCCCAAATTTAATTTCATAATAAAAGTAAGCGGAGGAAACAGCATGGAATGCAGAATTATTGAAAAACCGGCATTTAATTTTGTCGGTGTAAGTAAACGAGTACCGATGCAGTTTGAAGGAGTTAATAACGCAATTGTGGATCTTGCAAACAGCATCACGCAGGAACAAAGAGAAGAAATGCATCGTCTGCAAAATATGGAACCGTTTGAAGTTGTCAATGTTTCCTATAATTCAGACACAGAGTTTAAGAAAGAAGAAGGTTATCTGACACATTTGATTGGTGTTTTGACAACAGAAAAAGAAATCGGTGCAGGCTTAGAAACTTTGCCAATGAAAGCAGGAACATGGGCGGTATTTCCAAATGAAGGAGAGTTTCCGTCCACACTTCAAAATACAATGGCAAGAATTTATGCAGAATGGTTTATGACAGCGGATTATGAGCTGGCAGAATCCCTTTCGTTTTCGTTTACAAAAATGAATCCTGATAGACAAGGACATGCGTATAGCGAGATATGGATTCCTGTAGTGAAAAAAGAACGATAAGAAACGGACAATCCTATGAAAAAAGAAATATTATTTCAGTTAGATATCGCGTGGCAGTTGTTTGAATATCATTGCCATAACCTAAGCGAAGAAGAAGCAATGTGGTGTAAAACGAACCAAGGTTTGCAAATAAGAAAAGTAAATGGTGTATGCTATTTCGCAGGAAAGAAATTTACTAATTGATAACGAAGTACAGAGGATACTTCAAGCTAGTATGGATAAAGGGGAGATTGCGAAAATGAATGTGAAAGATACATCCTATTTATTGCAAGCCTCCGTTCTAGGAGTAGTGATGCTCTGGCTTCACAAACAAGATCAATCGTTAAAGAAACTTACTGAACTGTGTATTGATCAGATTATCGGGATAAATCATGGAGAGGAAGGAGAAAAAGAAGATGCAAGGTAATTTAAAAATAAATACGATACGTTTAAACATAAATAATATCAACGTTCAATGCTATGCAGCTGGTGATACAGGCCCGCCTGTTATTCTTTTACATGGTGCAGGCGTAGATTCCGCACGTATTTCATGGGGCGAAATAATAGAGCCTTTATCTGAAACAAATCGTGTATTTGCCCCGGACTTACCTGGGTATGGAAAGAGTGACAAACCTGATATAGAATATTCCCTTTCATTTTATGTGGAATTTTTGAAACAATTCATGCAAACCCTGGATCTTGATCAAGCTAGTTTGATTGGTTTGTCGCTTGGCGGAGGAATATCTCTCAAGTTTGCGTTGGAATATCCAACACGGGTAGAAAAATTAATATTAGTAGACGCGTGGGGAATTTTTAACAAACTGCCATATCACCGTCTATCCTATTGGTATACCAAAACCTTCTTCAATGAACTATCTTATAAATTATCTAGTAAAAGCAGGGCGTTTGTGAAATGGACATTGTTAAATAGCTTGTTTGGAGATTCAAACCAGTTATCAGAAGAACTTGTGGATGAAGTACAGGAGGTTCTAAAGGCTCCCGATGCGGGTAAAGCATTTATTTCATTTCAGAGAAGTGAAATTACAAAGACAGGTCTTCGTACGAATTTAGCGGGCAGATTTTCTGAAATAAAAAATTCTACATTAATAGTACATGGTACAGATGATTCAAGTGTCCCAGTTAAATATGCGAAACAAGCACATGATGGTATCCAAGGATCGGAAATTTATTTGATGGAAGGATGCAAACATTGGCCTCAAAAAGAGAGACCAGATGAATTTTCCAAGGTTATAAAAAGCTTTTTATCGAAAGACTATTCTTGAGTCTTTTAATACTCAATATATGCAGAATGGTTTATGACAGCGGATTATGAGCTGGCAGAATCCCTTTCGTTTTCGTTTACAAAAATGAATCCTGATAGACAAGGACATGCGTATAGCGAGATATGGATTCCTGTAGTATTGAGATAACGATGGATGTATATGCTCATGCAGATACAGAACAAGCAAGAGCAGAACTTAAGCGAATTAAACCTAAATTGGATGAGTTAAACCAGTCAACATATAAAATTATTTCAATGCCTAATCTGGCTTAATTGCATAATACCCTCGCTCTTAGGAGTGGGGGTATTTAAGTTTATATGGTTGTTGTACGAGTCTGTAATTTACAGCCGGATGTACAGCAATTTCTGTACAATTTATGCCAGGTTATGCTATAATATGCGAAGTAGAGAAAAATGAAAAAATACCGAAAATCCTAATGATTATAAGGTTTTTTATAATGATTAAAGGAGAAATTAGCAATGTCTAAAAT
>NZ_JAFQSO010000023.1 GCF_017409525.1 Methanobrevibacter sp.
GAGCAAAAACCAAAATGGGGGGGGGGGCGTTAAAGCAAAAGCCCCTTATTAAATTGAAGATGCATGCCAAGCATCAAAAAAGTGGTTGATGGTTAATGTAGGCTTATTTTTTCATCTTTTCCATTTCCTTTTCAATCATCTGCTCACGGTTGTCCTCCAGTTTGTTGGAGAAAACAAATGTCTTCAGGAAATGGAACACCAAACCGATTCCCCAGAAGATGGTCACCCAATAGAACCACCATTCGCCTTTACCGCTCATCATTTTTGTAACAAAATTGATGATAAACAGCATTATGTTGACGCCGATAAAGCTGTAGAGGTGCTTGTAGAAGCCTATTTTTTCATCCGCTCTCTTTTCCGCTCTTCTATACAAATCATTATCAGACATTCAATCACCTATAATTCTTTAAAGGATTTGACGAAATCCTCTTGTTGTATAATAATTACTTTATTGGCCATATTATTTAATCCTAATTTTTCATTGTGCATCTGATGGTAATTGCAGGTTGGGTACTTGATGTTGCCCGATGGAAAAAAAGTTTAATAGGGGAATCTAAAAACTATATATATAATCATGATTTAACTAAAAGTCAAATTTTCTTTATAATCATTGTTCTTAACACTGAGGCGAAAACTATGAAAACATGTAGCAAATGCGGATTTCAAAATGCTGATAACACCAAATTCTGTGTCAACTGTGGAAACGGACTGGATGTTGCGGTCCAACCGATGAATGCCTGTCCTAATTGCGGATTTCAAAACATTAGAGATGCCAAATTCTGTGTAGGCTGTGGATTTAAACTGGATGGAGCGTCAATGAAGACATGCCCTAATTGCGGATTTCAAAACAAGAGCGACGCCAAGTTTTGCGTCAGCTGTGCAACCAGTCTGGATCTTGATTCATTGAAGGAGTGCCCTAATTGCGGGTATCACAACAAGGAGGATGCCAAGTTTTGCGTCAGCTGTGCAACCAGTCTGGATCTTGATTCATTGAAGGAGTGCCCTAATTGCGGGTATCACAACAAGGAGGATGCCAAGTTCTGTGTCGGCTGCGGCAATGATTTGAGTGTTGAAATGAAGGTCTGCCCTGAGTGCGGCCATCAAAACAAGGAAGGCATGAAGTTCTGCGTTAACTGCGGAAACAAGCTTGAAGGTGAAGCTTCCAATAAAGAGATTGCAGAGGATGAAAGTCCGCAGGCAACCGCTGTAAAAGAAAATGTTGATGATGCAGCGGGCAGTGATGAAGAAATCGCAGAAGAGAGTGAAGAGGAAGTCTTCCAAGATGAAATGGATGAAGCCGCCGAGGAAGAAACAGAAGAAGAAACTATTGATTCAACACCAAAAAAAGGCAATACATGTCCAAAATGCGGACGCGATAATCTTGAGGGCATCAAATTCTGCATCGGTTGCGGAACCCCATTGGAAAAAATAGATATGGATGAGGATAAAGCAGATGTTGAAGAAACTGAAACCCAATCTGTTGATGAGGAAGATGAATCCGTTGAAGAAGATTCACAAATTGAAATTGATGAGGATAAAGCTGATTTACCTGTAAAAGATGAAGACAATGCCTGTCCTGAATGTGGGCATGTGAATGCTGAGGGCATTAACTTCTGCATTAAATGCGGAACCAAATTGGAAAAAGCAGAGATTGGTGAAGATAAAGCGGAAATTGAAGAAACTGAAACCCAATCTGTTGATGATGAAGATGATTCTAATGAGGATAAATCCAGTGGAGAGGATTCACCAGTTAAAGATGAAGGTGATGCTTGTCCTGAGTGTGGGCATGTGAATGCTGAAGGGACTAACTTCTGCATCAGTTGCGGAACCGAATTGATTAATCAAAAGCAAGCAGAACCGCAAACAAATGATAATGCCTGCCCTAAATGCGGACATGTAAACGCTGAAGGGACTAACTTCTGCATCAACTGCGGAAATAAGTTGGACAGTGTCCAATCAGACGTTTCACAGGCAAACGGCAATGACAAGAAAGTTTGTCCAAAATGCGGTCATGAAAATGACTACAATTATAAATACTGCAAAAACTGCAATCTTCCACTCAATGAAAATGGGGAGACTCTCGACGACAAGATTGAGGAGCTGCGCAGTGAAGTTTGCAGTTTTCATAAGGATGTGGGTAGCGACAAAATCGAGCTGCAGGTAGTGCAATTTTACAAGAGGGGTCCTAAGAATTTTTTAGTCCATTCCAAAATTCCCTATTCGATAGACGATACAGTTTCCGCTCTCAAGAGGGTACGCAATGTAAATCCTGTAGCCATTGGCGATAGGAATAAATTTAAAATCCTACAGTACGGATCCTTTAAAAACATTCACCTGTTTCTGGATGAAGACACGGAAAACGAAACTATAGTCCAGTATTTTATGGAGGACATAAGGGATTCCAACTCACCCCCTGCTTCCATTTTGCTTGACACATCAGTACATCTGGCAACAAAAAGGGAAGCAAAAGTGCTAATGAAGAAGTTAGTGAAAGAACTGGAAAAATCAAATTTCCAATGAATCCTTGAGGCGAAAAAATGAAGATTGGTCTTATATAATATCTTTTGATGTTAATGGCCAATTACTGACTTAGCAGTTCAATTTTGGATTTGGATTTGTCAAAATTTGTTTTTGCAAATTTCCTTATCCAAGGTTATTTTTCTATTTTTTGCGATAATCGGCATGTTTATAATCCTATCTTGATAAACATTCTATTACATAATATTAAGGTGTTTAAAATGAATGTTAAAAGGATATTTTTAATTGCGTTAATCGCATTGGTGGTATTTGCTTCTGTTAGTGCAGTCAGCGCCGGATGGTTTGACTTTTTAGGCGGCGGTGACAGTGATACGGTGGATAATGTCACTGTAGACATAATAAGCTCTTCTGTGAAGTACAGTTGTGCCGCTACAGGAAACGATCTTTCAATTCAAAGCAATGGAAATAATTTCAGCGTCAATTCTGATAGCTCCGAAGTCGATAAGGAAATCACATACAGGGGAACAGCAAAAATCAATGTTTCCACCATGAACCATGAGCAATTGAAAGACAATCTATCAAGTAATAATTGGACTATTTCTGTCGAATTCGGAAATATTGCAGGTTCTTTAAGCTTTTATGTCTATGAATACACAATTGAAGATGGGGTAATGACATTATTCTTCAACGGCACCGATCATATAAATTCTTATGACCCCGTAAAACCTGGTGATTCCGGTGTTACAAATGTAACCGGAGGGGATGTACGAATTTATAAGGAAGGTTCCGGTAACGAGTCAGCATTCATCATCTATTTCTGATGATGGAGCAATTTTCAAGAAAGCAGAATCCTATTCATTAGGGTTGTCTTTCTTTACTTTTTTTTTTAAACCATTCCTTTTTAGTGCCGACATAATGCATGGGGATAGTTTCTATGTTTTTGCAAATTCATCCTTATCCAAGGTTATTTTTCTATTTTTTTGTGCGATAATCGGCATGTTTATAATCTTATCTTGATAAAGATTTTATTACATAATATTAAGGTGTTTTAAAATGAATGTTAAAAGGATATTTTTAATTGCGTTAATCGCATTGGCGGTATTCGCTTCTGTTAGTGCTGTCAGCGCAGGATGGTTTGGCTTTTTCGATGGAGGTGGTGGTGATGCCACTGTAGACATAATAGACTCTTCTGTGAGTTACAGATGTTACAATTATGTAAACCAGTCTAATCACTCACAAGTCATTAAAAACCTCACATACAATGGAACAGCAAAAATTGATGTTTCAGGCGTGGACCAAGACAGGCTGAAAGAAGATTTACAGCACGGCACAAGGTCTGTTTATGTCAAATTCGGTGATATTGCAAATCATTCAAGTTTCTATGTCAATAGATACACTGTTGAAGATGGGATATTGACATTATATATCAACGGAACTAAGGAGATAAAATCCTCTGATTCAGTAGAACCTGGAGATTCCGGAGTTACAGAGGTAACCGGAGGTCATGTAACAATCTATAAGCAAGCAAGTGGTCTTGAAGAGGCATACACCCTCACTTTCAGATGATGGAGCAATTTTCAAGAAAGCGGAATCCTAGTAATTAGGATTGTCTTTCTTTACTTTTTTTAAAACCATTCCTTTCTAGTGCCTATATAATACAGGGCCAATGTGTTGACAGCTAAAAGGGCTATTGTTTCTATGAAGTTGGACATGGTGATTGTCGATGTTGATGCGCCAAATCCTAAACCGATCATGATTGTCATGGAAAGATTGTTAGCTATGTGCATGGATGAGCTCGCTTCAAGGCCCTTTGTCTTAAGGGCTAAAAATCCATAGGCAAGGCCGCACATGACTGTTCCTATCACTCCTAAAATGGTATATATGTGCAATACGCCAAATATCACTGCCTGAATGATCAATGCCAGAATGGGAATCTTGGACCATGAGCCGACGGTCTGCATGACGAATCCTCTCATTAGGTATTCCTCGCCGACGCACTGAAGGGGCACGATTACCAGGCAGATTAAGAAATACGGCAATGAAAATGTTGTGGGACTTACTTTTCCATGCACCATGGCGTACATGACACAGTAAATCACATATATTGCCAGAGGGATAGTCTGGCATTTGAGGTAAAGCTTCCAGTCCCATCCTCCGCGGGATGAGGAATATGAGGAAAACGGCCTGTCACGAACAACCCTTGAGGCGACATATAGTGAGGGGAGTATGATTGCCACCGAGAGAAAGCTCATGTAGGCTCCGGCTTCGGAGTTCAGCGATTCATATGACCCGCCCATCAATGCGTTTGTCGCATCAGTGCCATAGATTGCACCGAAAAGGATTACCATTACAAAAATCAATATGAAATACACGATTACGCCGACTGCAAGCACGAGCAGGGGCTTGTACCATCTGTATTTTTCAAAGGTTCTCGGGAATGTTGCATACTCGGGGATTTCGTTTTTTCCGTTCATGGTTATAGTTTGTCTTGAAGGTATAAAAAAATTGCTTTTCCGTTTGACGATTCGACATGATGGCTGATTTTGATTAATTATCCTTAACCGCAACTGTCATTAACGGCTAGGTTTTTTAAAATCAGGTCCGTTTTTTGAGATGGATGTATATGCTCCGCCGGTTTTTGGTTTATTGTTCATAAAAAAGAATTTGCAAAAATCTGGAAACGATTTCTGCAAAGATTAATATTATTGTCTAAAAGACATTTTAAGGTCATCTGCCCCACAGCAGCATGCAGACGAATCCGATTGTTCCGAGCACTAAAAATCCGATAATCAGGCTTATTGTGGTCTGGATGCCCAGAAATATTATGGATGCTGCCAACAGTAAAACTATCGGGAACACGTGGGTGGTCGATTTCAGCTTGAACTTGGAATCCCTCGAGCTTCTCAGGGCGGAGATGAACTCACCTATGTTGAGGATGACAAGCACGAATATTGCTCCGCATGTAAGCATCTCGAATATGAATATCGCAGTTCCGATGAGGCCGTATCCGATGGTCGCTCTCAGGAACATGAGGAAAATCAGAAACAGGACTGCACCTCCGGCAATGGCCCAGTATGTCAGGGCCTCAGTCATGAGAACGTTCGGGTCATTCTTGTCGGTGACGACACCCTTGTTGTTTATATCAACCAGCTTCGGGTCATAGATTTCATTTTTCATGTTCGGATTCTTTTCGATGCTTTTGAAATATTCCAGCCTGAGCTTTTCCTTTTCTTCGGCTGTGAGTTCAGTTTCAGACTTGTTTTTTTCGTTGAACGCTTTGGTCATGTGCTTTGTGACTTCCTGGTTGGAATTTGGGAGGTTCTGGATTTCTTCAGGACTTAAAGCTTCTGCTTTTTGGGGTTGGGTTTCAGCCTCACTTTCCTTTTGGGTGTCTGTGTCTTCTGTTGGAGTTGCTGTCTTTTGGCTTTCTGAAGGAGAGCCGCAGTTAACGCAGAACTTTGCTTCCTCAGATAACGGTGAGCCGCAGCTTTCACAAACTTTTGTTTCGGCTATTAATTGCGAGCCGCACTTTCCGCAGAACTTTGCCCCGTCCTCGTTTTCAAAACCGCATTTTTCACAGTTCATAAAATCACCTGTTGTTTTCTTAAAGTGAAGACGGTTCACTGGAATCCGTCTCTAGCGATAAGTTTTTTTTGAAAAATCTTAATTTTTCTGATTCAAAAAAAACCTTTTATAATATTAATTTGATAAATTGTCATTTATATTTTTTTCAGGGCTAGTTTTGCTATAGTTTTTAATGAGAATTTTGGTAAATTATGGCTCAAGAATGTAAGAAGTGGATGAATAGTAGCTTTCTATTTGATTTAAATAGTAAAAATTTATACTATCTTAAACATAACTTATACTATGAATAAAAACAGGTTGATAATTATTGGATTGGTAATTGTTATTATTGCTCTTTTAGTTGGTATAGCTATATCAGTGCTTGCACCAGCTAAAGAAGATGTGAAATTAACAATCATAAATAACGACACTATTTTCGAAGGGGACAGTATAAAAGTCAAATTAACAGATGTTAATGACACTCGAATAGCTAACGAAACAGTGAATATTACAATCACAGATGAAAACAGCACTACTAATAATTACTCTGTTGTTACCAATGAAAATGGAACTGGGGTGCTTAAATTAAATAAAAGTGCTGGAAATTACACTATTAATTGTACATTTAGTGGAAATGAGAATTATACTGGGAATAGTACTTTTCAAATGTTAAAAATAATTAAACAGATTAATCAACA